>NZ_CAKLCM010000005.1 GCF_921292975.1 Vibrio hippocampi | reverse complement strand
ATGGTGTCATTACCGATTATGATGATGGTTCGGGGAATGTCTCTGATTCACTGTTTGTCATCAAGGATAAGTCGGTAGTGAAATGGGATGTGCCTACTATTGACGCGAGAAAAGGTCCGCCCGCGACGCCTCGGTGGCCCATCCATGTTGAAGGTGACTCTAGGCTTGAGTTTGTACAGGCTCAAGATGGTTCTGGTGACATACTGACTGATTTTGATGTGAAAGATACATCAACGGTTGAGGTTACCCGAAATAATGGCACCAAGGCGGTTATTTTCGGTCCCGACACCCAAAGCAAATATTTACGCATGTCCCATTATGTGGCTGACTATTTTGACAATGAGAAATTTGTGGGGAGGAATGAGTCTATTGATGTTGCTTCCGAGACCATGTTGTACAGGGTCAACTTTGGCGCGCTGGGCCTGGAAGATTATACCGTTCTTGGTATGCCTGAAAATTGGGCATTTGGCCAGCTTCATGTAACGGCGACGGATTTATATGTAACGCAAGATATAACGCTAACCAAGGACGGCTCACCGTCTTATCGTCGAGTGTCAGTAGACCGTGGACAAACCTGGAAATCCTGGTCTCAAATTGGTTAATCATACCTTTCATAGCTATGCCGTCACGATATGTGGCGGCCCTTCCCCGTATCAGATCTGTTAACCCTTTGCCCAAACTTAAAAATTCTGCTCTAATACTGTGGTTATATACAGTAATAAACAGGTGCGCAGGATGGCTGATTCACAAAAAAATTCTAATGCTGTTGATCTTTTGCCTGAGATCGTTGATCTTGATGAACTATTGCGTCTGTTGTGTGGTGCAGCAAATGAAGATGTGTGTATGCGAGGGCTTACCGTCTCATTGCTTCAAGCGAAACAGCTATCCGGAGATCTTAGGCAACGTCTGGAACAACTGGCCACAGAACAAACGACCGAAAGATAAACAACACATTTTGAGATGAAATGATAAAAAAGGTGTGTTAAAGTTCAATGGTTCCCTGAAAAGGGGCAAGGAATTTAAAGGGAAGAGTGGCTGAATGGCCACTTTTGCATATAGAAAAACAATTTGGCATACAGCAGATAAAGAAAAACCCGCTGGCAGGCGGGTTATTCAGAAATTGGCTCACACAAAAACAAAACATATTGTTATCGGTGAACGCAAACGCAAATTAAGTTTACCCGTGTGAACCAAGAACTGCAAGTGTACCCGCATAAAAAGGGCAGTTTGGTTAATGGATTTACATGGTTTTGGCGTCATGGGCGCCGTCGGTACGTCAGATCTATCGGGGCGTATTCCGCACTCTAGTCGACATACCAGCAGCAACAATGGTTGCCGCTGCGTTTCTAATTACAACTCGCCTAATCTGTTTTCGCATCCTCAGTGATGGGCTTTCTTGTGGGCGTTCGCCGAGCTCCCACACGTAAGCCTTTCACTGAATTAAAACGATAACGGGTTTAACAGGCACTCATTACCCATCACAACAAAGTGCAATTTCAGTGACTCTAGCGTTACGGGCGGTTACAGAGACAGGTGGGCGCTAGGGACAAACAGAGCAACCAAACACAGTCCGAGGGTTGTTAGCGGTTGGTGCGAATCACAGAGAGCGTATGTTGGGGAAACCCTCGCGTGAAACTCTGGCGAGAGGCATAGAGCGAGTATTCTCCTCCTCTATTGATTTGCGGTGCGTGGCTAGGAAGGTGGCCTTTGAAACTTACTAGGCTGGTAAGTGGAGGCTATAAACACGCACAGGTGGAGCGAGACCACCCCTGGATGATTCCTTTTCGACCCGACGGGCGTATGGACATTTAAGGCAAACCATTACCTGCGCAGTGAGCTGCTATTAAAGCAAGCCTGCGTGGGTAAGGGTTAATTTTACCTAAAATCAAGCCTTTCTCTTCTCTGAGCGTAATCAACCCACTCTCCAACTCAAGTGAATGTTAAAAGAAACTCAGAAACAACTTGGTGCATAGTCATTCACTTAACTGAATAAGCGGAAAAGATTTATAACTGGACCGCTCGCCGCAGAGTCGTAGCTGCGCAGCAGTCGGAGACCGAGGAAGCGGAATTTCTACCCAAATTGAGGCTGGCACGGCCACTGTATCGCCAAATTAATGGTGCTCTCTACCTCTGCATTATAAAGCGATCGCTTATTACACTGTAACGCCTTTCTTTTCTTGAACACTACTTGACCATAGTAGACTTGATTAGTATATTAGTTAGTAAATAAATGATTAACTAACTAATTAAGAAAGGTCATGACATGGAACAGAACAAGTCAATTGGTCGCCCTGGTATAGAGCCTCAGCGTTACCACAACCAGATCCAGCAATGGTTAAATGATGGAATGGGTATTAATGCTATTACAGCCACCATGCTGCAAAAAGCTATTGGTGGACAGTACAAGAAAGCGGTCACTATCTTGGATGAATTCAAAGCTGGCTATGAAACAAAAGAGCTTTCTGAACTGCCAGAACCGCCAGAACAACTCAATAATGCGCTGAATGCTGCTTCATTGGAGATCTGGCGGTTGTTATGGAACCAGAAAAATGCAGAGGTGAATGCCGCTCGTTCTGAGTTCGAGCAGGAAAAGTCGGGCTTGATGAGCTTGGCCGCTGAGCGCCTTGAGCTGATCGACAATCTGGAGGAACAGTTGGAGCAGCTTCGTCAGGTAGAACAGGCTGCTAATGAAAAGTTGGCGCTGCTATCTAACGAAAACCACGATAAAGATCAGGAGCTAGCCAGTTTACGCGAACGTTTGCAAGCGAGAGACTTACAAATTGAGCAAGGTAAGCAGTCTGTTGCTGAGCTTAACGAAAGATTGACCACGGAACAAAGCAAGCATGATGCTCAATTAGAAAGTACGCATAAACAGCATCTTGATGAGATGGTTGGTCTTCGTAATGAGTTAGAGAGTAAGTTTGTTGAAATCGATTCTCTTCAAGAACAACTCACAGATGCATTGGCTAAGCTAAAGGTTAGTGATTTAAGAGTGACAGATTTAACTGACCAATTGGCTGATACTAAAGAACTAGCCGATGGCCTTAATCAATCCCTTTCTGAGCAGCAAGTGAGATTGATGGATGAAATTGAAATTGAGCACAATAAGTTAGTCGAGAGTGAGAAAGCTCTGGCCGTAATGGAAACAAAATTAGCCAATGCAGAAGCTAACGCTTCGGTGGCATCGAGTCGGGCTGATAAGTTGCAGAGCGAGCTATTATCCCTGGCTAAGTCATGGAAAGATGATGAGTCATCCGAAGAGGTTGCGCTAACGGATGAACAAAAGCAGCAGATCAATGAGCGTTTAGTGTCACTGGATGAGCGTGGTTTTACTGAGCGTGATGTGATTGATGCCTTTCATCGTTTAGAAAAAGTATTCCTCGAGCAGATAGGCGGTGGAGTCTCGTTTAATAATGTTCTGTATGCTTTTTCAACCTGGTTGCAAACTTGCGATGATGATGCGGTGGTAATCAGCACTCTGTCTAATGTTCGTGTGTTACGTCGCTTGATAGATGATGAGTTAGCAAAATAAAGTTTTGGTGTGTATAGCATTAATGCTATACACATATGTGATAGGTTGTTGGTAATGAACAAAGTGAAATTTGATAAGGCTTGGCAGGCCGTAAAGGCATTTGAAGATGGAGAGCGGTTATACACAAAAGAGGGTGAGGGGCGATTTACCCGTATAACCACCGCACCTGATGTGCTTCGCTATTTATACCGACTCTATGTTGAGTCATAGATAACATGATCTTTTGGCGGTTTCGGTGCGAATCGGCCGCCAAACCAACACGTCAAAAATGGCGTGTAAATTCCCGCCAAACGGTAACAAATTTACAATATCATAATTTTGGTTATCCGCTGACTCTTTTTGTGTTTTTTGGCTTGCTCGCTCGCTTGAATCTGTGAACCCAGCAAAACAGGCAGCAAACTTGCCTATTTAACATATGATGTATAATCCGCCCCAAAAAATGAGGGGTGAGTGTCATTTTTTGCTACCCTGCCTGTATCTTCTTATATGTGACTGCTTTAACATTTATCAAAAATGGTCTTTGTGACGTGTCACGTTGGTGGGTTTAAGTAATGCAGTATGGATATGTAGTCCGTGATAACGACTTGGGGATTCAGACTAAGGCTCTGAATGACTATGGGTGTCGCGAGATTTTTAGTGATCAGGATATTAAGCAAGTGATTAGCCGGCTAAAGCCTGGCGATACTCTTGTGGTTTGGCGCTTGGACAAGCTGGCCAACACCATTGCATCAATGCAGCAGACGATCGACGCCATTCACGCAGCTGGCGCCACAGTGTGGTCGATGAATGAAAAGTTTAACTCGGGAGCGGCCAGTAAAGAGCTGCTCTATAAGCTAATGAATGTGATTGCGGCCGCTGAGAAGTGATCACCACTCCCCATCTTTGTCTCGATAAATCATCATTATCAGGGTGACAAGTGTGGCCCTTACGTCCGGTGGTAGCGTTCTTGCCGCTGCCGCCACATCCCACGGTGTTGCCTTATCGACACCAATCATGTCGAGTGAAATGTCTAAGTCGGTCACTTTTAGTTTCTGCAGCAACATTCGGTAGTGAGACATTTTGAGCTCTGTCGCTCCGTTCTCTATGCGTTGGTAGGTCTTTAGTGAAACCCCGACCATATCAGCAGCTTTAGCTTGAGACATGCCTGCGGCTTCCCTGCGTGCCTTTATCGCTTGGATTAATGGTTCATAAGACATGCGTCACACTCCATAGGTCAATTTCTTCCGCGATAGGCTAAGTATAGGACAGTTTTCGGTGTGCATATTTACACACAGAAACTATGCGGGCATAGTTTTGCGGTCACTTAGAGTTTCTACTTAAGTGCTGATCGGAATTATTGCTATGGCTAGGTGTATCTGATGAAAGACAAAGGAATAACAAAAAAATGTGATGAGATGGAAGCGATTTTGAGCGTGATGCGTCGTGCGAATGATACGGGCGACGATGTCAGGGTTGAGATTGGTTCTGGGCTTAACTTGCTCCAAGCGCTAATAGCAGAATTACGAAGTGTAAAAGAGTAACTTGTCATAAAATAGACCCCGTTATAAAACGGGGCTTTTTTTAGAACAGAGTATCTTGGTGTGATTGCAGTGCCCTGTCTCGAGGTTTGCATTCGTGCGTGGTGACATCGAGTTCCTTGGCATAGGATGGGCATGGCCGCTCATTCCAAAAAACATGACATCCTTTTTTGTCGCACATCCCATAGCGTTGTTTTTTCGCTGGGCTGTCGAACCCCCATCTATCTTTCGTGGGCGCCAGCTCATCCTCTTTAAAGCCGATCTGCTTATAGTGCTGGCAACTAAAGCAGGTTTTCGGCAATGACCAAGTCATTACGCACCTTTGGCAAGTGTTGCCAATACCTGGTCACGAACCCAACTAGGTCGAGTCGCAAGAAATTGCATGAGCTGACCTGCAGGCACATTGGCTAGGTCGATTAGACGAGTTTTTGAGATTGCTGTATATTGAGCGTGTGACATAACTGGATTCCTTATATTTGGTTGGTCACAGTAGCCGGCGCAGAGGTGAGATACTCGCCGGCTTTCTTATATGTATAGCATTGATGCTATACATAAATATAAACCGCTTATTTCAATATGTATAGCACTAATGCTATACATAGTTAATTATCTGATCATGTTCAACTTTACTTGTTTAATGGCTTCCACGATTTCCTCGTGACTGTGCTGTTTAAGCAGGTAAACCGCTGCTCTGACTAGCTTGGTATCGTTGATTTCTCTTTCACTTCCAAGCTCTGTGATCACCAATTCCATGCTGTCTGACTTAATGTCGTTAGCCAGCTCAGTTAAGCCGGTGCGCTCTCCACCTGAGAATCGAATAGGCAGCGGATTGATTTTGGTGGTTGGCTTGGTGGCGAACACGTTGGTTTTCGACTTCGCCTCTGCTTGATCATCTTTCTGGGATTGCTTCAATTGACGCTCTAGGACTTTTAATCGAGCGCGGTCTGCTCCCGTCACTTTCTTTTTCGCCTTTAGCTCATCAATCTGTTGTTGGATTTCGTTAGACATTGGCGATTACCTCTTTTGCTAATTCTTTGTAGTAACGAGCGGCAACGTGGCCACGGTTAATCACACTGGCGGGTTCGTGTTCCATTTCTGCCTCAGTGAATAGGCTACGATCCCAAATGGTGGTGTTTGCGGTATTGTTCGGCCAGCGTTCTGCTAGGTAGCCGGTGCCATAGTCGAGGGCTTTCTTTGCGGTCTTGCTGATCTTGGATGGTACGACCATGAACTTGATCTCTTCTTCCTCAACGAATTTAACGTCTTGGATATGCTCGAGTAGAGTCTCTACGCCATCGAGGCTGTGCTCTTTGTATTCGGTCGGGAATAGGTATTCGGTGGCGGCCATTACGGCGTTAAGGCCAAGAACGGAAGTGCCTGGGTTGGTATCGATAAGAATGAAATCATAGTTATCTTTGATTTTGTCCAGGTGCAGTTTCAGACGTTCTTCACGACGAGTCAGAGAAATCATATCCATATCGAGCTTAGTCATGATGTCACCACGGCGCCCTGGAATGATGTGGAGGTTCTCTTGCTCGATGTCGTTAATGATGGCTGGATAAATTGCCTTGGTGATATCGAACTTGCGATCGAGTAGGGCATCACCAATATAGAACTCGGAGTCTTCACGGCCATAAAACTTGGTGCTGTCGCCTTGGCCGTCAAAGTCGAGGACCAATACTCGCTTACCGTGCTGGCTAAGCTCATAGCCAAGGTTCACAGTTGTGGTGGTTTTAGTCACGCCGCCTTTACGGCAGCCGATCATGATGATACGGGTTAAGAGTTTCATTGAGGTTGTCATGCGTTTGCGTCCCTATGTATAGCACTGATGCTATACATAATATAAACCGCATTAACTTAAATGTATAGCATTGATGCTATACGTAGTTGAAATTGAGGTGAGGATACAAAAAAAGCCGCTATTTCAGCGGCTTTGTGGTTGGTGTTGGGTTATAAATCAAAATAGTTCTGAAAGCACTCAAGGAATCTAAGGCGTGCTACTTCCGCAGGCCATGGTTTAAAGTCGATGCTATAAGGCTCAGCTTTAGGAAACTCATCAAGTGGTAGATTAAACGCCTCAGCTTCTGTGATCAGCATTCGTAAATCTGCCTCTTTGATGGCAGGGTGCTCGGTGGTCACATCAAACAGCTCATCGATTTGTGTGTGATACCACTGCTCAATGCTTTGGTATTCAGGCAGGAGTGCTTTTAATGGTTTTGAGACATCACCGATGTATGCCTCGGGCGCATCATGTAGCAAGCCGGATAATTTAAGCTCTCTAGGCAGCTGTTCTGACACCAAAACACAATGTTGAGCGACGCTGTATTGGCCCACATGTCCTGTATAACGATTGATGTGTGAAAGTGCAAAGGCGATGGTATCGATATCAGCATCGAATGGTTGGCAAAATCTATGTAAGTCGCCGTTGTTTAATACGATCATTGTTCGCCCTCAGATTGTTCTTGGCTTGCGTTGATGCTGGCAACGTTATTGCCACCGGTGTAAAAGACCTCGCTGACGTTTTCGCATCGAACCCACTCGATCATGGTTTCGTCATCAAAGTCAGAGCTTGGTTTTTCTGGAAGTAAGCCAAATAGGCGCTCAGGAAAATTGGCAGTTACGACGAACTTTTTCTCGCCTTTGTGTACGGCCCACATATTGCCGCAGAATTTGGTGTTATCGAATTGCGCGAAATTCATAATATTCTCTCTATCCCCAAACGTGCATCTGTAAGTAGCGGCCTTGGCCAATTGGAATCCAAATCAAACCACCGTAACCGTCCCCCCAATAATCAGTGCTCGTGTCATCCCAGACATAACGAATTGCAACACTCTCACCAACCCAATCTCTAGCTCGCTCTTTGCTTCCAGATACTTTATCGAACCTTACAATCTCAACACTTCCTACCCGATGATCTTCGAACATAAACTCAATGAAACTGTAAACCTTTGGCTTTAAAGTCCGCTTTAGGCGAGCAAGTAGTTTGTTTTCGCGCTTGGCTTGAGCTTTTTCCTGCTCCATGAACTCTTTCATTTCAAGGTCGCAAGAAAGTTTGTACTCTTGATCACACGTAAAATGAGCAACGCCAATAGATAAGCTAACTCGTTCATCGCTCTCATAAACATCGTTTCCACAATGAACACATTGACCGTAATTCATAGCGCCACCTCATCGATTTTTTTGGATTTGGTGAATTGTTTAAGTCCATCCTGAACGGATTCAATGATCCGGCATAGGTAGGTGTAATCAGGGTTTTCTTTCTGTGGAATTGAATACCACCATTCTTCTCCGAAAATCTCGCTTAGAATGTCGCAGTTTTCTTTGCACCACCATTCTCCATCGTCATCATCCAATGATGAGATATCAACTTCGTCATAAAGGTATCTGGCTTTGTCTAAATCAATCTCATCGGCACGGCGCAACTTTAGGATTTCTTTTTTGGCTTTTAGCTCAAATGCTTCGTAATCATCTAGACCTGATTTGATGTCGCTTAGCTTTCCTGCTAGATAGCTTGTGTTGCAAGAAGTAAAGAATTCAGCCAGCGTTCTGCCACCCATCGCCCCCCAGTAGTGAGACCATGACTCACCAAAACACTCAATAGTTATCTTTCCTTGGCTTTTGCTGTAGTCCTCAATGAAAACGCCAATAGGGTCAAGTCTTGGGATTTCAGATAAGTACAACTTGGTAACGTTTGATTGCTCAATTTTCATAATGCTATTTCCTTACTTCTCAAAATCGCCGTTATAGTTCACTGGAATCATGTCTTCTTCTTTCACGATGCCATCCTGCAGGTCGTTAACCTTGAATAACCAGTCTTGCGCGAATTGCTTTAAATCTTCACTTGGACGCAAACCACCTCGAGGTGCTGCGCAGAGATTCACTTGTTCAGTGGTTGGGTTGTAAGTCATGAGACCACCACGGCCTGACTGGTGAAGATAAAGCAGCGAACGACCCTCAAAGGTGTTGCCATCGCTATCAAGCATCTTGGTTTTCTGTGGCCAGATAATGAGATGATGCTCGCCGTTATGGTAAAGACCGCTGCCGGTGTCGTGGGCCAGCTGCTTCTGCAGATAGGCGATCTTGTCGAATGCTTGGTTTTGCTGGACGTTCTTCTGCTCAACGGAGTGGCGCAAGGTTTTAATAACCTGCTCTTGTGAGGCGATACGCTTTTTCTGTTCGGCGTCTTTGTCTTTGAGGCGTTTCACCTGGGCTTTGAGCTTTTTCGGGCTGCCCTCAGCATTGGCGTCTTTGAGTTGCTTCTGCAGGGTTTGGATCTGCGCTCGAGCCCTGGCTAACTCAGTAGTGAGCCCAGAGGATTTATTGGCAATTTTTTCAGCCTCTAGGGCGAGGTTTCGGCATGTCTCGTTTTCTTCGCGTACTTCCTCGAGCTCTTTGATTTGCTCATGACATTGGCGCTTGTAGCCATCGAGTGATTGCTGCAGGAGTTGGTTTTCACCGGTTAACTGATCGAGAGCAGCATTCTGGTCATTGTATCGATGCAGAAAGGCTTCCAATAGGTCGTCTGGGTCGAACTGCTTTAAGTGGTCTTGGTTAGATAGTTGTTTTAGCTGTGCGTTTGCGTTCATTGGGTGTTCCTTAGTATTCGATCTTGATGGTGCCAAGTTTTCTGAAAGTGGCGGCAAATTTGTCGAGGTTAGGGCCTAGATAAGTAATGGCGCTGCCTTTGGTCACGTTGTTGTTAATGGTGCCGTCAGGGTTGTAATACTGAACGCGCTTATCTGGCATGCATTGAGGGTATTTCAAGAGTTTGCGAAACCATCCCTCAGAGGTGCTGGCGAACGTGATGCAAATAGCCTCTTTGACGTTGCCGGCTTCATATTCAGCGATGAGCTTGGTGATCCAGTCGTCATTGCTTGGAATGTCTTTATCGATGTGATGACCACGTTTTTTGCAGGTTTTCTTTTTGCACTTGTCGTGATTTTTGGGGCAGGCACGCTCACCACGGTGAAAAGGGTGGTTCATCCATAGGGTTTTGGCCTGCCAAGGTTGGGAAAGGCCATCATCACTTTCACTAAAGAAGCGTTCGGCCATCACGGAAAGGTTGGCAGCCAGAGAGCTAGCCGGATCCAGTTCAATGCTGCCCATACATTCACGGGCGGCCTCGGTCCATTCTGGCGGGGTGTAGTATTCCACAGCCCCGCTGCTTTGATTGATAAGGTTAGCGTTGTTCATTTTCGAGTCTTCCCTTTATTTCTTGCTCAATTTTGGCAATCAATATCGCCGTTTCTTTATGCTCCATTGGCATGTTTGATAACTTCATTTGGGTTAGTCGTGCATGAACGGAGCGACTGACCATGAATAAGTTGTCTATGGTGGGTGCCTTTATCTTTTCTGGTGAGTTGTCATAAAAGCGGATCACATGGTCTTTTGGGATTTGCCCGCGTTCCTGCTCCCAGAGAACAACATGTGCATGACGCCAAACGCTAGGCTCAGCCACTTTGATGATGAGATAGCCGTCTTTCGTGCATACCCGTGTAGAGCCAATCGGCTTTTTGTTGTCATTGGAATTGGAGCGGGCACCACCAAACGCAGTTTCTTTGGCTCTGCCACGTAAAGGGAAAGACTTGCCTTTATTGTGGGAAACATGCCCCTGCTCAAAGCGGCCATCTCGACCGGACTTGATGCCAAACCGTTTACAGGTGCCTGTTATCGCGCCTTTGCTTTTGTCGGTCGCAAAGGTTTGATTAAAGGTATCAAGCCAGTCCTTAACTGGGGCTTTGGGGTAGTGGTCAGCAAGAAACTGGATCATGTCTTCCGTGTATTCGCGACTTACGCCTTTGGTCAGTTCGCCTTGTTTACGCCCACACTTGATGCGGTAGTTCTTCAAGGTGGCCTTGAGCTGTGCCGGTGTTTTTTCCACGGCAAAGTGCTGGTTAAACGCATCCGTCAGCGCTTCAATGTCGAGCTTTGGCCAGTAGACAGTTAACCAGGCTTTCATTTCCCTGGTGACAAACATGCGCGCCATTACTGCTTACTCTCAATCATTTCTGGCAGCTGACCTTGTTTGAGGCTTTGGCCAATTGCCATTTGTGCATCTAAGGCCAAGCGTGCATTGGCGACAATCTCCTTTGATACGCCAGTCACCGCCTTTGAGCGGTTGATTTCTTCTTTCAGTGCATCGCCTTTTAAATCTTCGTCAGAAAGACGCTCTAACTGAGCAAATAGGTGATTGTTTAAGTCGGTGAGTTTGTTTTTCATGCGTCGATTTCCTTGTTTCGTCCCGCACGAACGACGCGCATTACTGTCGTTGGGGTGCGGTTGCTGCGTTGTGGTGAACGGGTTCTCATCATGTTGCTATCAAGGCTTTGCGCACTGGTGATCATGACCAGGCACAAGCAAAGAGTGCGGGCGATAACTTCGCCATCGATGGTGCGGGCGGTGTTTTTCACGGCCAAGATGCCTTTGATAAAGGCTTGAGCGATGGCGTGGGGCAGGCTGCTTGCATCGAGCTTTTGCTGCAGCTGTCGGTTTAACTGGTTAACGGTCGCCATGTCAGTGCCGATTTCGTTGGCGATTTGGCGGTTGGTCATCCCACTGGCATGAGCCAGTAGGAGTCGCTGATCGGTTTGGTCTAGGTGCTGAGGGTGTAGAGTCAGGTTCGCGTTGTCCATAGCGGTGCCTTAATCGTTATTGAGTAACTGATTTACCATCCGGAGCCCGCGGCAATGCATCTCAATAGCTTGTTGGGCTGATTCGAGGGCAAGTTCTATTTCTTCGGCAGCCTCGGGATTGCTTTGGCGTAGCTCTTCCAGTGCGTTTTGCTGGATTTCGCGGAAGTACGCCGGATAGGGCGCCAAGCTCATTTCCAGTTTCTTGATGGCCACCGCACCTTGGCGAGTGGTTGGGAGTGAGCGTTGGGTGTTATTGAGTAATGCTGCCAATGGGTGATCAGACATGTTTCCTTACCTAAGTTAAACAAACTGTGTCGAATCATATCACGAAATGTGTTATTTGAAACCAAAAAAAATAGTGACTCAAGGTCACTATTTTGTATCTTTTTCCGACTTATCGTGTCGCTATAATGCCACAACTCTAGTTGAGTAAACTGTTACAAATCATCAAATCTAGGTGTTCTTATGATCTTAAAGATAGTTCCTAGAACTTCAAACTTAGAGAATTCTTCTTTTGTGAATGTGTAAGATTCATAGTGAGTGGTGTTGTTTGGATACACTTTGTAAGAACCATCAAGTTCTGGCTTAACCCATCTTATCCAAAGTTGATTGTTTGAATCTTTTAAACAATAAATACCAAAAGAAAGGTTTTCTAAAGATTCAAAGTTTTCTTTTTTTATAATAATAAAATCATTTTTTAAAAGATGAGGAGACATTGAATTGTCTTTTATTATTTCATTTAAAAGTTCATCTTTATTTATACTGTATTTAATTAAAAGCTCCGGAGACACGGCAAAGTCTCCCAGTGCTGATGCGCTCTCTGCCCGCGCCTGCTCGGTAAGCTGTGGCATTATTAGTAATGATTCATTATTACTATTGCCTTTATTATCACTGAAACATGCAATATAAGATGGAGAAACATTATAGAAAGAAGCAATCTTTTCTATAACATCTAGTTTTGGAATTCTTAGAGAGTTTTCATAATTAGTATAACCAGACGGAGTTATGCCAATAGCTTTTCCGACCTGATCACAAGTCCACTTTCTACTTTCGGCTATTTCTTTTTCTTTTCTAAGTTCTCTTAATCTCTGTCCGAACTTCTCATTCCTATTCATCTCATCTACCTAACGCTTTCCTAAGGTGCCCCAAACCCATCTGTAACCCCTTAGTGTTGTGTTTCGTTATGTACTCATACTGATGAGTACGTTCCTTTAAACGTCTAATACATAACTTTACCACAAAACGATCTACTTACCACACAATCTGTGATTGTTATTGACACGAAAGGGGATTATAATTCTCCCGAATCGTGTTAATAAGGAGACGCCGTCGTATGACTTACCAGGAATGGGTGGACAAAATCGGATTTCCGAAAGCCGTTGTGCTTCTCGGTTACCCCGAATCCACACTACGCATGTGGTATGGGTTCCACCGTTTCCCACGTCCTCGTCAATTAGTGGTGATTTTGAACAAATCAGGCGGCTTGCTCGATCTGGAACGTTGGGTTCGAGACTTTGAAAGCAAGCGCCAAACCATCACAAAAGCGGCATAGGGAGTGGGAAACATGTTGATTATGGTAATTCAGGGCACGGACTGTCGCGAGAGGAATACGGTCTTAACTCAGCTAACTCATTTACAGCAACCCAAGATGATCACCATCGATGTCGGATTTGTATCGAGTCCGGCCGAGCGTGTGGAGCGATTGAAATTGTTGCTTCATCGTTCGCCAACGGTGTTGAACGTGGTCGTGGGCGCCAACTCAAGGGAGGAAATAGCCTTTTTGCGCGGTCAGCACGCGCTGTTCTGCAACCTACACCGTCACTTTCCAAATGAACTGCTCAACGTCGAGGGGGCGATCTCGAAAGACGATGTTCTGATCTCGTCTCGATTTGAGAGTGAGTCTGATGTGATTGTGCTGCGTCCGGATGAGGCGTTTTCAGAGTGTTTTTTGCGCAAAAAGTATCGTCACCGAGTGGCCTAAAGGAGTGTTGAGTTATGACCACAAAGTTTTTAGTCACCAATGAGAGAGAAGCCGAGGGGCATCTCAAAGCCCATTTTAGAAAAGACCCGTTAGCGACCGGACGTGATCCGCGCACGGGCTGGCGTTTTTGGTATTGCGCAGGCAAACGCTGCGTGATGAAGCCAACCGGCACCAAAACGGCGAACGGCACCGCCCAATACCTGGTGACGGTGGAATAAATGACCACACCTCGCAAGGAGCTCGACACATTGATGGAGATGTGGGCCCGATGGGTCCACCTTGGCGGGGTGCTGCCACAAAGCGCATCACTGATGGAAGTGATGATCGCGAACAAAGGCGTCATGTGCTTTGGGAAAGGGGGCAAGAAAGGCCCCGTTCTTGACAGTGTTGAGGCCAAGATTGAATCCGCATTGATGAAGCTCGCCAGCCATAAGCCGGTCGTGGCCAAAGTGGTGCGGATACATTACGGCGCTATTCGCCTGCGTGGCGTCTCGCCGGATGCCGACCAAGCCACCATGGCTCATGCCCTTGGCGTGAGTTTGCGGACCTATCGCCGCTACTTGGCGCAAGGTCGGGACCACATCAAACAGAGCCTTAATGGCGATCAGTAACGCAAACGCAAATTAATGAACTTGAGGAAAGATGATGACCGATGAAAACAACACCGTGGTGATCGACACGGAAACACTCGACACCCAGAGCACCGCCGTGGTGCTGACCATTTCAGCCATTCGCTTTAATCGTCATGGTGACGGCATGGGGATCGGCATCGAGGGCGGCAAGCTTCAGGAAGAGGGACCACACCAACTGCACGTCATGGTCAATGTGACCGAGCAGCTCATTCATGGCCGCAGCGTCTCAGCCAGTACCGCCAAATGGTGGCGTGAACAAAGCCAAGACGCCAAAGACAGCGTGATCAACGGTGACACGCTGCCCGTGGCCGAAGTAATGGACTTGCTGACGGACTTCATTGGTGATTCACAGGTGTATTGCCGTGGTACCGACTTCGATCCACCGATCTTGCAAAGCCTGTATCGCATGGTGGGCAAAAAAGCGCCTTGGAAATACAACCAAGTGCGTGACGTTCGCACCTACATCGATGCGCTCAGTGGTGGCACCAAAGGCTACCTCGAAGAGTGGGACCAACCGGAGTGGCTGATCCCGCACCATTCATTACATGACTGCATTCGTGATGCGATGCAAATGCAGCAAGCAGGGCGACCAGTGGCAAAGGCACCATTGGCAAAGGCACCATTGGTAATGGCGCAAGACTAAACCAAATCAGTAACGCAAACGCACAGTAAGGACACGACCATGGACCACACAGCATTTCATTTTCCCATCAATGCCCGTCAGCGCAAGCAATCGGACAAGAACAGCACTAAGCCGGACCCTGACAAGGTGCAAATTCGTCGCCGTATCGAAGACATCGAAGAGCAGCGCCGCATTGCCGACCTGTTCATTCTGTAGAGAGACACCATGACCACCAAGCGCCTGCGTATTACCGATAAAGCCATCGAACGCCACCAAGCGAACCCCGTGATCACCCGATTGAGTGATGAGCGCTATCGCTTAGAGCTGCGTTTTCATAAAAGCCGTGAAAGCGGATCGTGGTGGTTCATCGACAAGCGCAAGCACAACGGTCGCAATGGCAAAGCCAAATGGGAGCGCCTTGGCACATGGCCACAGTTGCCCGCCAAAGCACTCATTGACCTGATGCCGCAAAAACTCGCCAAGTTGGCCTCCGGTAACGATGAGACCCTGAGTGACTGGACCACCTTTGGCGATTGCCTGCGTTGGTACCTCGATCATGTCACCACCTCGAGGCAGATCAGCAAAGGCCGTCGCAGTGCGGTGAAATCGGTCATCAACAACCATTTGTTGCCTGCCCTGGATGAGCTGCCACTGATGGGCACCAAAAAGCATCACATCAAAAAGTTGGTGGTGTGGCCGCTGCAGGAGCGCTACGAACTGCGCACCGTCAAAGGCTATTTCGCTATCTTGAAAGCCGCCTTTATGCAGGCCGCTCGAGAGGAAATGCTGTCACACAACCCGATGTCTGCCATTCAGCTCAGTGATTTTATTCAGGCCAAAGCCGATCCCAAAGAGGGCAAATTGCACCCGCCGATGGTGGCGCCCTTGTTTGAGCGCCTGCAAAACACCGATTGGAAAGCCCGCATGTTGGTGTTGCTGCAGCTGGGTCATGCCACCCGCATCACCGAGACCCGACTGGCGCGTTGGTGCCATATCGACTGGCAAAACCAGACCTGGCGACTGCCGGCAAGCCACACCAAAACCAAAGAGACCTTATACCTGCCCTTGACGGATCAGATGATCGCCTTGCTGCAAGCCTATAAGGTCACTCAATCGGAGGGCACCTTGGTGTTGTTCCCTGGCAGTAATCCCAAAAAACCGATGGGCAAAGACAGCGCCAATGACATCTATCAGTTGATCAGTGGCGAAGAATGGACCAGTCACGACTGCCGCAAACTGGCTCGTTCAAGATTGGCTGATCTGGGCGTCGATAAGTTCGTGGGCGAGCGCCTGCTCAACCATAAGCTGTCCGACCTCGACCAAGCCTACATTCACACCACCACGGAAGCGCTCAAAAGAGAGGCCCTTGAGACCTATCATGCGTGGCTCGATACCCAAGGCTTTTTTATTTTTCACGGGAAGACCGTGGGAAGATCGCAAAAACAAGATGCCGTGATTAAAGCCGCAGGCTGGCTGTGATCGTGGCGAGATCCAACGATTTAAACCACAGGAGAATCGGAATGACCATCAAAGCAATCCAAGTACAACGTGATTTAGAGGGGTATTGGACCCATCCAGACTTCCCTGATCTGGGTGAAAACACCACTTGGGATGAATTTAAAGCCTATTTCAAGGCGCAAGGTTTATCCCTTGATGTGGTCTGGTTTGAAAATGATGCACCAGAGGCATTGGTGGACGCCTTTTTTGAAGATGGCGAGACCAATATCGCATCTTGGGAGCCATCCAAGCCAATGGATGAAGCGTTTCTACTATCCATCCATGACACGGAAGAGGGGCCGCTTTGTCTGTGGGCTGTGCCTATGGAGCAGAACAGTGGCTCAAGTGACATTCAGGCGGCCTCAAAAGCAGCCGAAACACCCGCTTAGGTTAACTAGTTTACCTACCAAGTTGCGCTGTTTTGACTTGGTTCGCCTTGCACCGATCCCGCCCAGACGGGGCAAGGCATGAGACGCAAACGCACGGGCACCGGACAGAGCGAAATATGGAAGACAAGAACCCTGATATCACAACCACTGACCCAGTCAGCCCGACCACGCTACGCAAACGGGCAGAACGGGAACGAAAACGCGCCGCAGGCATGAAAGAAAAGAAAGTGACCTTGTCACCGTGGTACCAACAAATCACCGACGAGATCATGGACTACACCGATCATCGAGATTTCAATGCTCTGGCGCTCGACTTGCTCAAGGCGTATCACACTAAAGTGACCGCGCATAAGAAGCGCCACCAATGCTGTGGCAAGTGTGGCGACCCGTACAAAGTGGGCGGTAGTTGTGTGTTTGAGGGGGATTATCAATGTCAGTACAGCCATGGTGGCCAACGAAATAAGGAGCTCAAACCATGAAACTCAGTCATCGTAACAAGAAAGCCAACAAGCACGGGATCCCGCAACGCCAGTATGCCGCTCGTCAAGCACGGAAGCTGCGCCAGCAACAACAACGCTTGCGCTGGTTTGCCCGTCGTCAGCATCGCCGTTTTCATTCCGCCATGGAGGACGTGTTTCGTAAGACGTTCACTGCTGCCCTGGTCAGTAGCCTGTGCAGCCATCGCTTATTCGTTCCGGTGAGTCCCATATCGCCAGTCGGCTTTAAGCGCTCGTATTTGTGGTGGCAAATGACCTATTGCTATGCCGAACAGCGTTATGAGCGGATCCAAAAGGCAAAACAGGCACCGGAGAAGAAACCGAGCCTCTGGCAGCGAGCCAAAGGGGTGGTGTCTCGTTGGTTTGAACGCTCGAAATTAAGCGAAAACCCCGCAATGTGACTGGTCACGGTTATTTTTTTTGCTAGCAATAGCACAAAAAGTGTGTTTTTCACACGTTGCGTGTTGTAAGAGTTGGCATTTTAGGTTACCTTTTTCGTCATTGTGGTGTTGGTGTAGCTGAATCAGCCCACAACGATTTCCTCGCGATGTCCAAGCACTGCACCAAAAGCCCCAGTTTAACCGCTGGGGCTTTTTTATTTCCTGCACTCAGCCAGTAGACCGACGAACCCCTATGCCAAACCTCATTACCATGCTGTTTGAAAGACTCCACGAATGGAAAGGCCGCCTGATTGCTTATGGGGGCGGGACCAGTGTGAGTGCTTTCAGTAATGAAGTGGCTGCCAAAGCACAGCAAGCTGCAGAAACGGCCGCCTCTTCGCCTGAAATAACCACTGCAAACCTGATTTCTCTGGGTGGTTTGCTTGTGATAGCAGGGCGCCTTGTCTTTGATATTTATGTGCATTTCGATAAGAAACGCCAACAACGGGAAGCCTCATGATGGATGCGAAACAGTTAACCACCTTAGTCGTCCGCCCAACACTGAAACAGTTGGGCTTGCACAGCAAAGCCGCTGAGCAGCTGGTTGTTGGGACCATCTATCAGGAGAGCCGCGCCAAGTACCTCAAGCAATTGGGGAGTGGTCCCGCTTTAGGCGTGGTCCAGATGGAGCCCGCCACCTATCAAGATATTTGGGATAACTACCTGGCGTATAAGCGCAGCTTAGCCAACCAAATCACCGAGCTTGCCAGCATGGCCAGCTTGGATGAGGACATGCGCCCAGACGTGTCCCAACTCATCACCAACTTAGCTTTTGCCGTGGCGATGTGCCGAGTGCATTACCGTCGCAAAAAGCCAGCGCTACCCAAAGCGGGTGACCTTGATGGGTTAGCCCAGTATTGGAAAGACCATTACAACACCCACTTGGGTGCGGGTACCGTGGACGAGTTCAAAGAGAATTTCCCGCTTGAGGTTCTGAATTGCTAGGCAGGGAAGCACGGGCACCGACGCCGGTGCATTGATAGGGTAGCCGTGTTGGCTGCCCTTTTTTTTACATAGGAGTAAAGCCGACATGAAATACCTTTTGATGGTGGCGTTCTTTCTGATCGCCCCTGCCGCTGTTGCCAGTGGTACCGCCCCAGAACTGCCACCGGTTGACTGGGTCACGTTGCTGACAGTGATGTTTGGTGAGCACGGCAAGACCATTGCCCTGTGGGTGTCGATGGTCTTGGTGATCTGGTCCCAAGTTCGCCAGCTCATCCCGCCGCAATGGCTCGCCAAGTTGCCGACCTGGCTGATTGATTTGCTCGAGTTCCTCGCTGCCAACAAAGGCAAGGCAGGTAATGAAGTCTGGAACGACCCCAAACATTTTAAACAGGCAAAGACATGAACCTACCCAGCTGGTTGACCGTCATCCCCTTTGTGGTGAAGCGGTTCTTTGCCGAGCTGGATAGGCATCGAGCCGAAGCTAAACGGATACGCAGAGAGGACAGACTCAATGGTATCAAGCAAGACCCTGAAAGTAGCCATCGTGAGCGCTTTGGTCCTAGTGGCGGGCGGGTGTCAATCACTCGCCCAGACAACACCGGCGATGCCGATTGATGTTGTGGACTGCAAACCTGCAGCACCACAGCTTGAATCGTACACGGTGGATGAGGGTGGTATCTATTACCCCAAGCGTTCGCTGACCAACCTGATGATCTACATCGAGCAACTGAATGCCTGCATTGATTATCACCAAGCCCGACCTGGCTAGCATAGCTTTCGAGTAGTCGGGTGTTTTACTGGCTGCACCTGTTACCCATTCAGTCAGCATGTGATTGCAACGAATCCCGCATGTGCCCGAGAGGGAGGGATAAGGTTAGGTTGGCGCCCTATTAGTGCATAAGTTAGCTAGATGATGAACGATAGGCGGCTGGCTGCCTCAAAGCCAGCAACCAACCGGCGCTCCGGCCAGCAATCAAACGGCAACCCCTACGCGAAAGCGACTATCGCCACCTAGCCGAGCGCCGACCACCATCCCGTGCCCATTGGAAAGTGGGCCTGCAAGTCAGCTTTCCCATGAGTATTGCGATGATTTCACCTAAACCCTCGATGTCATGCCCAAATGCAAAAGGTACTCCCGAGACCCCTCCCCACCACGGGTAAGCGGCCTCGCGGTTTTTCACTACATACGAGGATCTTCTGAGTGAGGTTGTTGTTTAAATGTCACCACCCAAAAACGCACCACGGCCAGAGCCCCACTGGCTGAACAAATCCGCCATGGCTGCAAGCCTTGGCATTAGCGTGCAAGCCTTTGATAAATGGGGCGTTGAGCCGATCGCCAAGGTTGGGCGTTCGGTGTATTACACCGTCGCTGATGTGGTGCATAACCGAGTCAGTCACGAGATCGAAAAATACCAACCGAAGATCCTTGAAACCAATCCCGACGAGGTTGAGGGTAAATCCATCGAGTACGAGCGCTTGAGATTGACCAAAGCGCAGGCTGATGGCCAAGAGCTCAAGAACGCCAAAGAGCGCCGAGAGGTGATCGAGGCTGAGTTCAATATCTTCTGTTTGTCTAAGGTATCGGCCGAAGTCGCCAGTATCCTCGACACGGTGCCGCTGTCGTTTAAGCGTCGCTTTCCCGAACTGGAAGCCAAACACATCGAGCATTTGCGTCGCGATTTGGTCAAGGCCCAAAACATAGCGGCCGATCTGGATTGCCGCATTCCGGAATATCTCGATGAATATCTTGCCAGCTCAGATTGATAATCTGCAGGCTGCCTTTCGGGCGGGCCTGCGCCCGTTGTACCGTCCGCCACCAATGACCGCCGTGGAATGGGCGAACGAAAACTTCTACCTATCCAGTGAGTCGTCCTATCAGGAGGGCCGTTGGGAAACGCTGCCGTTTCAGGTAGCGATCATGAATGCCATGGGCAACGACGAGATCCGCACTGTCGATTTAGTCAAAAGTGCCCGTGTCGGTTATTCGAAAGTGTTGCTGGCGGTCGCGGGTTATCAGTCCGAACACAAGAAGCGCAACATCTTGCTGTATCAGCCCACGGACAGTGCCGCCCAGCGCTTTATGAAAAAGCAGGTCGAGACAGCCATCCGTGACGTGCCTTTGTGGCATAAGCTCGCGCCTTGGCTGGGTAAGAAGCATCGAGACAACACCATTGACTCGAAACGCTTTACCCACGGCAAGCAGCTGTGGTGCTTTGGTGGTACCGCTGCCAACAACTACCGTGAACACTCTGCCGATACGGTCATTTACGATGAACTGGCGGCGTTCCCGCCGGATGTTGAGGCTGAGGGCTCCCCGACGTTCTTGGGTGATAAGCGTATCGAGGGTGCGGTGTTCCCCAAGTCGATCCGAGGCTCGACACCGAAAATCAAAGGTGAATGTCAGATAGAGCGAGCGGCGCAAGAGTCGCCCCACTATCTGCGCTTTCACCTCAAGTGCCCACACTGTGGCGAAGAGCAGTACCTCAAATGGGGTGGTCCCGAGGAAGCCTTTGGGATCAAGTGGGACGAGGGCGACCCAACCACGGCCTATTACTTGTGTGAGCACAATGGCTGCGTGATCCGAAATCAAGACCTGATGGAAATGCAGGAAGTTTCAGGGGTATGGCGCTGCGACCGCACTGCTATTTGGACGGTCGATGGCATTGACTGGTACGACGAAACCAATCATCCCATTGATGTCCCTGAGCATGTCAGCTTTCACATCTGGACCGCTTACAGCCCGTTTACGACTTGGCACCGCATTGTGGTCGATTTCCTCAAGGCCAAGGACGATGTGGGCAAGCTGAAAACATTCGTCAACACCACCTTGGGCGAGACCTGGGACAACGAAGTGGGCGAGAAGTTGGAGTGGGAAGACCTGCACCGACGCCGTGAGTTGTATCCCGATGGCAAGATGCCTAACGCCGTGGTCTATCTCACAGGGGGCATCGATACCCAAGATGACCGCTATGAGGGGTATATCTGGGGCTGGGGAGCGAATGAGGAAAGTTGGTTGGTTGACCGCTGGATCTTGCATGGCGACCCTGCCAGTGACGAGCTCAAAAAGAAAGTGGCTGAGAAAGTCCGCCATCAATACACCCGTTTTGATGGTCAGGTGATGGGGGTCAGCCGTTGGTGCTGGGACTCCGGTGGTCACTATACCGATGAAGTCTACAGCATGAGCCGCAAGCTCGGGCCAACCTATGTGATCCCGACGAAAGGGGCGAGTGTCTACGGTAAGCCGATCGCAGACTTCCCACGAACGCCATCGAAAAAAGGTGCTTCAAAAGGGTGTTACCTCACGATTGTCGGGGCAGACAACGGCAAAGAGCTGATTGTTAACCGCTTACGGGTTGAGCCGCAACCTGGTGTTGCGGTGCCTGGTTGTATGCACTTGCCGATGGATGACGAGTTGTGTGGTGAGGCAGAGCTCAAGCAGCTGACCGCTGAGCGCAAAGTGCTCAAATACAAGAACGGCCGCAAGTCGTACTTGTGGGATGCAGGCAAGCGCCGCAATGAAGCCTTGGACTGTACGGTTCTGGCTGTGGCGGCCTTGCGTATTTCTCAACAACGCTTTGGCCTCAATCTTGACACCTTAACCGGTGGCAGTGGCTCTGCACCGTCGGAGCCTGTGCCATCCAAACCGAAATCAAAACCAACACCGTCACCATCGACGCCGCCAACCATTTCGGATGGCGGCAATTGGCTTGGCGATGTCAATAAACAAGGGGGCTGGTTATGACACTAGCGCAAGTGCAGGCGTTGATTGATGCCTATTACCAAGCTGAGTTGGATTTGCTGGCCGGAAAAACCGTCACCTTTCAAGGGCGAACGGTGACCAGTGAAAACCTCAGCGAGATCCGCAAAGGGCGCCATGAGATGGAGCAGCGAAAGCAAACCTTGCTGTCTGGTCGCTCTCGTCATGCACCGAGTTTGGCGAGGTTTGAATGAGTTGGATTGAAAAACTGATCAGCCCGTTCTCACCCTCATGGGCACTGCAGCGAGTCAAAGACCGTCAAGAGCTCAATGCTCGGTTTTCGGTCATGGGTTATGAGGCGGCCACCAAAGACCGTTTGCATACCGCTAAGCGGCAAGCGCAATCGGCGAATCAGTCGGTGGCGATGGGTGGGGTGTCTCTCAGGGAGCAAGCTCGAAAACTTGATGAAGACCACGATCTGGTGATCGGCATCTTCGACAAGTTGGAAGAGCGAGTGGTGGGGGCGAACGGGATCATGGTCGAGCCTCAGCCACGGGATACCAATGGCGAAGTGCTCGACGAACTGGCCAAGGATATCCGTCGCCGTTGGGCGTCATGGTCTCTAAAACCGGAAGTCACCGGCACCTATACCCGCCCCGAGCTCGAGCGCATGTTATTTCGCACTGCTGCTCGTGATGGTGAAGCGTTTACCCAGTTGGTCCGTGGCGTTGTGCCTGGTCTGAACCATCCCAACCCTAATGGGACCCCGTTCAGTCTGGAAGCGCTCGAGCCTGACTTTGTGCCGTTTCACATGAATGAGGTGGCGAAGCGGATCATCCAAGGTATTGAGGTGAACCAGTGGCGTCAGCCGCAGGCGTTCCATGTGTTCTATGACCATCCGTCTGACAGTTTTGGTATTACGGCCAAGACCAAGCGGGTACCGAAAGAGAACATGCTGCACCTGGCACACCGCAAAAGGCTCCACCAATTACGGGGCATCACCTTGTTGCATGGGGTGATCAAGCGTCTGGCTGACCTGAAAGATTACGAAGAGTCCGAGCGTGTGGCGGCTCGTATCGCTGCGGCATTGGCGTTCTACATCAAAAAGGGCACTCCGGATCTGTACACGGCACCGGAGAGCCCACCCGCTCAGCGCCAAATCCCCTTTGCCCCAGGTAGTTGCTTTGACGATCTGCAGGTAGGGGAGGAGGTCGGCATGATTGAGTCGAACCGACCGAATACGCACTTGGCTGAGTTTCGCAACGGCCAGCTGCGTATGGTGGCCAGCGGTACCCGTGGCGCTTATTCCTCAATTGCTCGTGATTACAACGGGACATACAGCGCTCAGCGTCAGGAGCTTGTTGAGGGATGGGAGTCGTTTGCCGTGCTGCAGCAATGGTTTGTGGCTCAGCAATCACGCCCTGTGTTCCGCGCTTGGCTGGAAATGGAGTTGCTGCGCACCACTGACCCGCTGGTTATCCCTGCGAACGTGGACCGCCGCACTCTGTTTGATGCGGTGTATCTGGCACCGGTGATGCCGTGGATTGATCCGAAGAAAGAAACCGAAGCATGGAAAGAGCGCATCAAAGGCGGTAACGCCACTGAGGCGATGTGGGTCCGTGCAAGTGGCCACAATCCGGAAGAAGTGAAACGCGCCCGCGTTAAGGAGATTGAAGAAAACCGCAAACAAGGGTTGGTGTTTGACACTGATCCGGCGAACAACCAAGGAGCCAAAACCAATGAAAGCCCAACCCCTCAACCTGATGATGATGCCTAAAGCGTCGCTGTCTGCCAGCGCTGCACCATCGGAGTCGTGGTTTAGTATCAAGGCCGCTGCATCCGGTCGCCCCGCTGAGATCTTCATTTATGACGAGATTGGTGGGTGGGGCATGACTGCCCAACGTTTTTCCGAAGAGCTGCAAGCCAATGAGATTTTCACCGGTGTTGATGTGGATCTGTATCTGCACAGTGGCGGTGGCAATGTGCTCGATGGCTTTGCCATTTACAACATGCTGCGAGGCATTACTGGCTCGCTGAATATCTACATCCAAGGCGTGGCGGCGTCGATTGCCTCCGTCATTGCTTGTGCCCCGAACGCGACCGTGCATATTCCTGAGAATGGGTGGTTTTACCTCCATAACGCTTGGGGTGGGCAGGTTGGCGAAGCCGAAGACATGATCGAGTATGCCGAGTTTCTGGAGCGCAACGTCACCAATATGGTGGCAGCGTACCGAGAGAAAACCGGTTTGTCTGAGGATGACATTCGAGCACTGATGAAAAAGCCTGGTACTTGGCTCGATGGCCAACAAGCTGTTGAGCAGGGCTTTGCTGATGTGCTCACTGAACCGCTGCAGGCTGCAGCATCTATCAATTCAAATCGACAAAAGGAACTCTTAAATATGCCTAAAAGTCTAAAGGGCTTAATGAAACCGCAGGCGAATAACCCAACCCCAACGCCACCTGCGCAGCCGCCAGCGGAACCAACCCCAGCGGCACCATCGGCATCCGTGCCAACACCAACACCGGCACCTGCTGCCCCATCGGCCTCGGACATCATGGCGCAGTTCCGCGCAGATGAAACGACTCGTCGAGAGGGTATCCAAGGCGTGTTTGCGTTTGCCCCTGGTCGTTTCCCTGACATTGAAGCGTCTTGTATTGCAGACATGAACTGCACCGTGGATCAAGCCAAAGATAAGCTGCTCGAGGCGATGGGTAAAAACACCACGCCAAGTGCCAGCGTTCACATTCACGCTGACAACGGCAACCTTGTCGGTGACTCGGTATCGAATGCGATCTTGGCGCGTTCCGGTCTGGGTGAGCTTGAGCGAGACAATATCTATAACGGGATGCGCCTTGATGCGCTAGCTCGTGCGTCCCTGACTGATCGTGGTATCGGCATTGCGGGCATGAACAACCGCGACATCGTCGGTTTGGCGTTCACCCACTCAAGCAGTGATTTCGGCAACATCCTGATGAACATCGCTAACAAAGCGGTGTTGAAAGGTTGGGAAGAAGCGCCGGAGACCTATCAGCGCTGGACTCAGAAAGGCACCTTGACCGATTTCCGTCCGACCAAGCGTGTCGGCCTGAATACGTTCGGTAGCCTGGACAAAGTCGAAGAGGGTGGCGAATACAAGTACGGCACCATTGGTGACCGTGGTGAAGACATCGTGTTGGCGTCTTACGGTAAGTTGCTGACCTTATCTCGTCAGGCGATCATCAACGATGACATGCAAATGCTGACTCGCATCCCTCAGTTGATGGGTCGCTCAGCACGTCGCACCATCGGTGATCTGGTGTACGCCATCCTAACGGGTACCTACAAGATGTCGGATGGCAAGGCATTGTTCCATGCTGACCACAACAACATCGTCAAATCATCTAAGCCGGATGTGGACACCTTGTCTAAAGGTAAGACGGCGATGCGTACCCAGAAAGATGGCAAAGCATCACTGAACATCATGCCTGGCTTTGTACTGTCTCCGGTGGCACTGGAAGACAAGCTGAATCAGGTGATCCGCTCAACGTCGGTTGAGGGTGCCGGTGCGGACGTGATCAACCCGATCGCTAACTTTGCCGAAGTCATTGGCGAGCCTCGCCTTGATGAAGCGAGCGCCAGCATGTTCTACCAAACCGCCGCTCAGGCATTTGACACCATTGAGGTGGCATATCTGGATGGCATCGAAGAGCCGTACATCGAGCAGCAAGCGGGCTTTACCGTGGACGGTGTTGCGACGAAAGTGCGCATCGATGCCGGTGTGGCGCCATTGGATTACCGCACGTTCGTAAAACACGACCCAGCGGCGTAATCGTCCACCTCACACATAAGGTCACCATTCGGTGGCCTTTTCTTTTATTCATGAAATGGGAAAACCTCATGGCAAAAAATTATGTACAGGATGGCGAGACCATCGAATTCACGGCGGCCGCTGATGTGAAATCCGGTGATGTCGTTGTGGTGGGTGAGCTGGTTGTGGTCGCCATCAATGATGTGGCATCCGGTGAAATGGGTGTGGGTCATACCGCTGGCGTTTGGGATTTACCCAAAGCGTCGGCAACCACGTTTGACCAAGGTGTGTCGGTGTATCTGAAAGATGATGCGATCGGTGTTGATAACACGGGTGTGTATGCAGGCAAGGCATGGCGTGCTGCTGTGAACGGTGAAACGGTCGCGACCGTGAAGCTCGACACTAAGGCCGCCTAATGTCTCGCTGGGCCAGAGCACAATCACGATTGGATCGGGCTTTGTTTGGTAGCAATGGTGTGGCGCAGCCTGCCACGATTGCCGGCACTCCGGTGTCGGTGATCGTCAATGAGGGTGAACTGGTCTTTGATGGTGCGGTGCAAGGTAATCGCCGCACTGTCTCACTCACTAAGGAAGAGGCCAAAGCCGCTGGTTTAACGCCATCACGGGGGCAGGTTGTGATTGTCCCTGGTGAATCGATAGAAAGCCGGATAGCGCACCCGCCGCTCAGTGAACATGGTCTTTATATTTTGGTGCTGGAATGACAACCATCAACCCCACTCATCGGCTCGATCAGGATTTGAAGCAAGCCATCAAGAATCTTGATTCGCTGAATACAAAACTGGTCCCTGCTGCGTCGGCCATGGCCGTCAATAAAGTGGGGCAAAAAGCGGAATCCCGCGCTGTTCGTCAAACCGCCAAAGAGGTCAAGGTCACGGCCAAGGTTATCCGTCCTCGGGTGACAGTGGCCAAGAGAGCGAACCCTCAACGACCTTATCGAGTGGTTCGGATCCGCCGCTATGACATACCTGCCATCTCGATTGGGGAAGTTCGCACCCAGATCCGCCGCAAAAACGGCGGTTATCTGGTGTCGGGTCCCTCTCGTGATGAGCAGGGACGTTATGGCAAGCGAGAGCACAGTGGCAACACCTCCATCAAAGTGGGGCGCCATACGTTCCAAAATGCGTTTGTTAACCAGGTATCGAGTGGTAACTGGCATGTGTTGTATCGGGTAGGTGAAAGCCGCTACCCGCTTGGTGTGGCCACCGTGCCCATCAAAGACAACATCACCAAGGCCATGGAATACCACACTCGACAATTGCTCAATTTCGATATGCCTAAAGAGATGGAGCGAGCCTTGGCGCAGAAGTTCAGACAGGAGTTGAAACGGCGATGAAGAAAAACACGGCGATTCGACACGCCATTGCGGATCACCTCAGAGCCAATATCCCCGATCAGCCGGCACCGGATGGGTCGGGGGTGTGGGTGAAATCGGTGTTCCCCACATTTTTGGTGCTCGATGCCGAGCAGGAAACCCCCGCCATTTTGGTGTATTTCGATGACGGTACCCGAGATGACCGTTATTCCGATATGCCAGAGCGCTATGAGGGCAACCTGTTTGTGTCTGTGTACCTCGATGGCACCGCCAGTGATGACGATATTGATGACATTGGCGAGGCCATTAAAGAGCTTTTGCCGATCGGGGTCCGCTTTCCCGATGTGGTCACCTTGTCGCGTTCTGGCTTTACCTATGAGCGCAGCCCTGATAATAGCTATCGGGCGCTGCACATTAATCATCAATATTATTGGGAGTAACCCATGGCAGCAACACACGGCATGATCCCCGTCGCCGGTAAAGGCAATTCGGTTTGGATCTTGAAAAAGGGTGTCGATATCGCCGATGCAATCACTGCAGGTGAAGACGACGACACCAATTGGGACAAGGCAGGGTACGTTTCTGGCATCACGCCCGTCAACATGACCAAAGAAGTCAACACCGAGGTGTATCTCGATAATGACGATGGCTATGCAAGTAAATCGACGGGCATGAAAGATGCGGGGGACTTTAGCTTTCAACTCGGTTATGCCCCAGGTCAGCCAGTACAAAAACGCATCGTTGACATCTACGATGTGGCAAACGACGAGAATGAGAAAACGTGGTTTCGCGTGAAATCGCCGTCAGAGGTATCGGGTAAGTTTTCCGTGAACATGTACTACGGACCAATCAGTAGTCTGGGGGTGCCCAGCTCGATTGAGAACTCGACTGATATGAAACGTGATATCACCATTGCGGTTGAAGGCCGTCCGAAATTGGCGGAAGACTTCCTTCATGCTGCGCCAGCAGCTTAATTAACAGGCCGCCCATATCACTGGGCGGTCAGCGAGGACCCTATGCCTTATCTGAATACCCAAACCCTAGCAGTAGGTTCAAAAACCTTTATTTTGAGCGAGTTTACAGCGCTCGATCGAATCCGTGATCTGCAGTATGTCGCGAAGAGTCCGACCATGGAAAAGCCTGGTGCAGAAGCAACTGACCAGGAACGCATGGCATATGGCGTGTTTATGGAAGAACTTACGCTGGATCAGGTCGCTCACTCCATCGCCCTGTCACTATCGCACGCCAATGAAAACCTTGAAGACCAAAGCGTGGAAGCCTTGCATGAAATGGTCAAAGATAAATGGCCTAACCGTTCGGTCAATATCGCTTACGATATGATCAAGGAACTGAATATGCCAGAAAAGAGCAATCCCACGACGCCTAGTGACAACGACGACCAAGAGGAGTTAACGCCGGAAAAGTAATTGCCGCCGCCTGGGAGTTTGCTCATGACCTGGCCATTGAATTGAATCAGACGAGCCCGAGCTCAATGCTGGCATCGATGCCGCTCTCTGAATATTGGCGTTGGGTTCATCATATTCGCCAGCGGGGATTGCCGTCGCGCAATGTAGAGCGGCAGCTGCAGCAACTCAATGCCGGAGTACTTAATGCGTCCGGCCGCTTCAAGCCGGTGACCCCGAATGATTTCAGCCTGCAGCCAAGCACTACCAAAACAGCCGAGACGGGAGTGGATCAAAACGTCTTGAATCAAATGCTTGGTGACATGTCGTCACTATCCTTTCCTACTGCAGCAGAGTAAACTGCAACGCGATCAATAAAGGAGAGGTTTATGAGCAAAATAATGATTGATCTGATGCGTGGCTGTTTGTTGGTGCTGGTTATTATCTGCGTCGGTGGCGGCGGTTTGATGGGATTCTCATTTGTGGCTAACCCATACACCCCTATTCTCACGAAAGTGTTGATGGTGGGCGGCGGGGTGTTGGTCGGGTTGATACTGGCCAGCGTCGTGACGGGTATTTGTTACCTGTTACTCAATATTAACGACAACCTCGAAAAGCTGGTTAATCAGCCGTCGGAGGGGTCGGAATAAAGAATTAACTAATTGATGAAAACCACGCTTCGGCGTGGTTTTTTTATGGGAGTCGTATGGCTACAGCACACGTTGCCGATCTTGTCACCACGATGCGTGCTGACACGGCCAAATTCGACAAAGATGTTGAAAACACCAAACAGCGCTTGCGTGGTTACACGGGCGAAGCCAAGAAAAGCACCAAGCAAAATGATTCCCTGTCCCAGAGCTTTAAAACCGCGTCGGGGAATGCGTCTCAGCTACCTGGTCCGCTTGGCAATATTAGCGGTCAGGTAGACGGCATGATCGGCACCGTCTCAAGCTTGGGTGTGGCTTGGACGACATTGGGTGGCAGTGTGGCCATTGCTATTGGGGCGATATCGGCCGGCTTGCCGACACTCGCTGAAACTGAGCGTCGCTTGCTGCAGCAAGAGCAGTTGATCAAAGCCACGGGGTACTCGAGTGGCTACACCGCCAATCAGCTGGATGAAATGGCACGTTCGGTGGCAATGGCGACCCTGACCAGTACCCAAGAAGCCAGCAAGGCGATCGGTGTGATGCTGACGTTCCGCTCGGTGATGAACGATCAAAACAATACCTTTGAGCGCACCATTTACCTTGCCCAAGACATGGCCAGCGTCATGGGCGGCGACATTACCAGTGCTGCCAAGCAACTGGGTAAGGCGTTGGAAATGCCGTCTACGGGCATGAGCGCCCTGAAAGAGTCGGGGATCTCGTTTACCCAAGCCCAAATCGACATGGTGAAAGCCATGGAAGACACGGGACGAGTTGCCGAGGCGCAAGCATTCATCCTCGATGAGCTCGACAATCAAATTGGCGGTGCTGCAGGTGCCGAAGCCGGTGGTTTGATTGGTACCGCTGACACGCTAGGGCAGACATGGGAAGAGTTGCTTGAAACCATGTCAGATAAGTCCGGCGCCATGTTTTTTGCAAAAACCACCATGGAAGGTCTGATCAATATTGCCAGAGACCTTCAAGGCATGATTGACCCTGCCCCGATGGTGGAGTTTAACGAGCTGTTCAAAGAGCGCATGGAGCTGCAAGAACGTTTGCGCAACATGGGCCCTGTGGACGAAATGCCATCCATCAACCCGTTCGGTGAGTCAAAAAATACTTGGTTCAATGCCCAGCGTCGCCTCGGTGAAGTCACCGAGCGTATGAAGCAGATCCAGGACGATTTTAAGAAAGAAGCGCAGGCACAAACCGAAGCGCAGGAGAAAGCCCAGCAAGCCGCTGATGCTCGAGAGAAGCAACGCTTAGAGGATAAAGCCGCTGCAGAAGAAAAAGCCCAGCAAGAAAAGGCAGCCAAAGAGCAAAAGCGTCTTGAGGAAAAAGAAGCCAGAGAAGTGGCGGCTGCAGAGAAAGCGAAAGCTCGAGATAAAGAGCAAACCGATGCTTGGTTGGTTGAGCTTGACCGCCGTAACATGACTGAGCTTGATTTGCTCAATGCCAAGTACATGGATGAGGCGATGAAGCTGGCCGATAAACGTCAGCAAGACTTGATTTCCGAAGAACAGTATCAGCAAGCATTGCAAGATATTCAGCTGTACTACTCTGAGCAACGTAAGGAGACCCTGCAGAAAGAAATCGAAGAGCAAGAAAAACTGAACCAAGGTTTCTGGGATCGTTATTACGAATCCATGCAGAAATCGGCCGAAAACACCGATGAGCTTTGGCGTCAGACGTTCGACAGCTTCACCACCGGCTTTGGTAATGCGTTTGCCTCTGCAGTGATGCAAAGCGAAAGTGTTGGGGATGCGTTCAAGAACATGGCCCAAGGCATGGCGCAATCCATGCTCGCCGCGCTCGGCAAGATCATGGCGCAGCGTATGGTCATGTGGGCCTTGGAAAAAACCATGCTCAAAGGGGCTGCCGGAAGTGAAGTGGCGCGGGTGACCTCTGAGGCGCAAAGCTCTGCATTGATTGCAGGGATCAACGCGTTTAAATCGACCGCTGCTATCCCAATTATTGGTCCCGCTATGGCGCCTGGTGCAATGACGGCGGCCTTGGCTGTTACCGAGCCGATGGCGGCAGCCGCCACCGCAGCTGCTTCGGCTGGCTTTGCCGGTGCCTTTGATAATGGTGGTTATATACCGGCAGGTCAGTGGGGTGTGACGGGGGAATACGGCCCTGAAATCACCTTGGGGCCGAGCCATATTGTTGGCCGTAAACAAACCATGTCGATGTTAGAGCAGGCGACCAATGGTAATGGTGGTGATTCGTCCGGTTGGCAAATCATTATCAACGAGGCGCCACCTGGTACTCATGCCGAGATAGATGAGAACAGCAAAGTGATTTCCATCATGATGTCTGATGCAAACGCCAGTGGTGAATATTTCTCTTATATTGCCAACAAGCTCGGTGTGAAGCCTGGGGGATACAAATAATGTCAAAACCAACTCAAGCCCAACTTGATGCGCTTAACCCTAATATCTACAAATACCCTTGCCGGTACTTTGATAATGGCTTGCTGCCATTGCCCGTGATCGATGGCTACCAATATCAACATGGCAAGATAGTGATCCGCTCTCAGATGGATTTAGGGTTGGCCACGATGCGACGACGCTGCCGTGTTGCCCCCGCGAAATTCCCTTTGAAATTTGTCTTTACGGGCGAAGAGAAAGAAGCGTTCGAGTCATTGGTTTTCAATGAGCTTGATGGCGGGGTGGAATGGTTCTATCTGCCGCTCAGAACCGGTGACTTTGCGCTCGAAATTCACAAAGTCCAGTTTACGGCAACGCCTGGGGAAGATAGTCCGTTCCGGTTGATTTCAACCGGTCCCAATTTCAGTAGCAAATGGGAGTTGGTGGCAGAAGTGCAAGCGTTCCGATCTAAGTTGGAACGATACAATGCTCGCCTATTGTCTCGGGATACCTTGTCTGGGCTTGAAAGAGCAGCGCAATCGGCTGAAACCACTGTTAATGAAACACCTGACATCAAAGAGGAGGGTTCATGATTTTATCCACCCTCGAATTTCAACACCCCGCTTTGCCTGGCGGGGTGTTGCGTTATGTCAAAGATGGCATTGATCTGCAGGCGGGGATCGAGTCTGGTGAGGTGGTGACGTTTATTGCTGGCCAGTTCGAGTTTCAGTTGCCGGATAAGAACACGACAGGCCAAGAGGCGCTCAGTGTTGCTGCGCCAAACACGGACCTCACGTTAACCCGTGCCATTGAAGCGGCAAAGCGCTATGAGCCGATCACGACCGTCACCTGCGTTTATCGCGAATACGATACTGACGATTTATCTGGCCCCCGTAATAAAGCGATCAGGCTGACCACATCAAGTGCCAAGATCACCACCATGGCTGTATCGATCACGTCTAGCTGGAAAGACTTAACCAACCGGCGTTTTTGCCGGCGAATTTATACCACAACCACTCACCCTGGATTGAAATACCTATGATAGAGCACTTTCGTAACTTGCCGGCAGGGGCTTACCCGCCGGATGGCTGCGCATTACTGGTGCGTGATGCCTGGCAGAAGTTTCTTGGCTTGTCTGACTTACCAGAGCACGCTGATCGGTTTGTCACGGTCATTGAGGCCAAGCAAACCATGGCGACCTATGATGGCGTTCTGCTTGAGCCTATCCAGAGCCCTGAGCACTTATGCATGGTTGTGGCCACTCGTGGTGCGCATTGGCATTGTGGGGTCTATACCATTGAGCAGCAGCCTGGTTATGTCATTCATACACTGGGCAAAGCCGTAAAAATTGAACCGTTAAATTTATTCAAACGTCGCTTCGACAGCGTGGAGTTTTACCGTTATGCCACACATCATCGAGTTCAAACACCCGATAAAGCGGGATGAGTACCAGCTGCACACCGTGCCGGCAGGGACGAATCTTGCCGAGTGGATAAAGGAGAGCTTGCCCGCGTCGGCCAGTTTGCAGGCAACAATTAATTTCAACAAGTTGGATGACCTGGATGTCTTGCTGGGCGATTACGATGCCGTCAGCCTGAAACCAAAGCTCGGCTTTGGTATCGACTGGGTGATATGGGCTGCACTGGCGGTATCGGTGGCCTCGGCCGTATATGCTTACAGTCAGATGCCGGACACTGGCGCGAATCAAGACACTCAGCAAGCCAGCAGTGTCTACAACTACAACGGGCAGGGCAACAAGCCAAAGATGGGAAATCCGGTGCCTGTACAGTACGGTCGAATGCCCCACTATCCTGATATTATCAGCCCTAATTGGTGGGAATATGTCGGTAACGAGCAGTATTACTACCAGACCTTTTCCAAGGGGATAGGTAAGTTTCAGATCCATGAGCACTACATTGGTGAAACGCCGTTAAGCCATTACAGCAGCGATATCGAGGTGCGTGTTTATCAGCCTGGTGAATTGGTGGATCACTTCCCGCATATTGTCTGGACCTCAAAAGAGGTGGGCAGCGCCGATGGTCAAGGCGGGTTAACCCTGGAGGGGGTCACCGCTGACTGGGTCTCCGAAAAACAGGCACAAGAAACAAAGTTTCGCGATCGCACCGTTGAGTTGTGGGTGCAAAAATCAAGAACCTCGACCCAAAGACATGGTGATGGTGACAGAACTACATCAACCTACTCATGGTGGGAAAAGGAAGTGTGGCCATGGGCGACTGGCCAGCACGTAGTGATCACGTCAACCACACAGACTGACCTAATGTTTGAGGGGAACTTGCACTTTCACGATATGGGCGATGATGGCGATATCATTGACCCAGATGATTTGCCTGATCAGATCGAAAACCCATTGGGTTGGGCATTTGTTAATGTCGGTCAGCGAATTATTATCACCGGCGCTGGCGTCAACTCAGGGACTTTTGTGGTAGCCAAAAAGTTGGATGGTAACCGCATCGAGGTAAACAACGACAGCGGCCAGCCAGTCACCAATTTTACACCAATGTCTAACGTGTTCAGTCGAATCTATGAGGCGACCACCAATGATGGTACCTATGTATGTAAAAACGATAGTGGCAGTGTGTGGTTGGTTAACTCTGATACGCTCGAAGAGGTGCCAGGCTGGCCAGGCTTTAAGACGATGGGCAGTGAAACGGCGTTACTGTCTGTCTTGGAGCGCGATGTGGAAGCGCAATGGGTGGGGAATTTCCTGACCGTTCCCAGTGATGCGGTGGCGCAAGATGTCGGTGTGGATTTTCTTTTCCCTCGAGGGTTGGGAGAAATGAACAATGACGGTGTGATCGTTAACCGTTCTATTAAGTGGGAGGTTAGGGTGCGCCCTGCAGGCTCTACTGACCCATATCAGAGTCATGAATTCACCCTGACCAAAGCGGATAATACGCCTCAACGTGTCACATACTGGCTCAAGAAAGAAATGGGATTATCACCTGGTCGTTATGAGATGGGAGCGCGTAGGGTCAGCACCGTTACCAACTCGACGAAAGTGTTTGATGAGATCCAGTGGATGGGGCTGAAATCTGTCATTCAGTCTACTTATCGCAATGATCATGAAACGACAATTACCTTAAAAATTAAGGCGACCAATGCACTCTCCCAGCAGGCAAACCAGCAATACTGGAATGACAGTACCCGCATCATTCCAGTAAGGCAAAGTGATGGATTGTATGTCGAACAACCAAGTCGAGATATTGCCCATGCGATTATTGATGCCTGCAGAAATGATGTCTATGGTGCCGGTTTGCCGGATGATGCGATCGATATCGATACCTTTATGGCTTATCACAGTAAGTGGACAAGCCGTGGTGATTTTTGTGATGGCTTGTTTGATCAGCCGACAGCGTTCTGGGATGCCATTGGCCAGTTGCTCCTGACGGGGCGTGGATACCCTCGGATTGATTTTGGCGCAGTGAGTATGTGGCGCGATGAGCCCCGCTCTGTTCTGTGCAAGCCTTATTCGCCGGTCAACATGACGGCAGATAGCTTTAGTGCGGATATCCGTCTCATTGAGGACGATGATTATGATGGTGTTGAGGTTGAATGGTTTAACCCAGCCTCGAGAAAAGCCGAAACCTATTTGGCCACAGTGAGTAATCAGAAAGGATACAATCCAAAGCCTGTCAAAATGCCGTTTATTACCAGCCTCGCCCAAGCTGAGCGTGAGGGGCTATTTCATGCCGCCGTTCAGGCGTATCGCCGTACTAACATTGATTTCACGACGGACATTGACGGTTGGGAATCCAATTATGGTGATGTGGTGCCAGTGTCCCACGATGCCGTTGAGTGGGGTGCGTCTGGCCAGCTGCTCGAAAAACTCAATGGTGATGATGGCAATCAATACCTGCAGTTAACCGGCTTGATTGATTGGGAAGACGGTAAGCAGCACTACATCATGTTTAACAAAGGAAATAGTGGTGTGCATGGCCCTTATCGTGTTGTAAAAACCGATGTCGAAGACATTGTGATTCTTATCGATGAGCCGCAATACCCGATTTATGCCGTTGGGGAAACAGGACAGAAACCAACAGAGTATATGTTCGGCCAAGCTGACAAGATGTATCAGCAATGTATCTTGATGCAAGTTCAACAGAAAGGCGAGTTTGAGGTCGGTGTAAAAGCCATTGAAGACGATCCTCGAGTAGATGCCTACGCTTAATAGCCAAATTTATAACACACTTATGCCCAGCTCTTGTGCTGGGCTTTTTTATGAGGTTAAACCATGACCCAGAATATCGAACAGCGCACTGAAGTCGCTGTTAAAAAGTACGAAGGGGCGAGTGATACAGTTAATCAATTAGCAGAGACTGACGCCATTGTTAACACGGGGGCCGGTACTCGAAAATCATTCCCTAAAATTAGTCAAGAATGGGATGATGAATCTAATAAATTAAAAAAAGACTGGGGAGACGAGTCCTCAAGGTTACAAACCGAATGGTCAAATGAAAGTGCTGTTATTCGTGAAGATTGGCAAACGGAGCGTAATGAGTTAAGCACGAAAGCGCTTGGTGTTAAACCTTGGGAATCTGGTCAAAGCGAAACCAATATAAACCAGCAGCGCCGTTGGACCGATAATCATACGTATTTGCCTAAATCTGTTCCCGCCGTCATGGATGCAGTGGGTCCTGATGATAATTGGATCCCCTATACGGCAGAACGGGCTGGTGTGCTGTCAGATGTGTTTGGTAGAAAACCAATTGATTTGGTTGTTGGATTGGTCATTACTCCAAATGCAAAAAAACAATACCCTAAGCTCAATGCATTTGGCAAAGTTTGGGAATTGGTTGATGGGACTATGACTATAACGGTTAAGGCATACCAGGAGTCTTCTGATGGATATTTAATCGTAACCCTTGATGATGATAGCCAAGTTATTGGGGAGCAAGTAGAGGGTGCGACACGCTCGTGGTCTTTTAGCAATCTAATTTCAGCGATGAAAGGTGGTGAGCCTGAATCAGAGCTGGATAATATGAACGGTTCGGATCAGGTTTTGTATCGCAGAAACCCCAATGCGCCTTATGTTTCGGTTGCAAATCGGTTGCGTGCCCAAAAACTTAATTTGGTCGGTGATCTTAAGGCGCCAGATGATAATACTGGTGATGTTGGCCAGCAAATTCAAGAGTTTCTAGAGTTCGGCGGGAAGAAGCTTGAAGTACCAGACGGCATTTTTCAGGTTATTACTCCAGTGTTAATTCATGGTAGTAGCGGTTTGTCGATTGAAGGGTTCGGCCCAGAAAACACGATATTCACTGCGGGTTCTAATTTGCTGATGGACACACGTAGGCTCGAATCACTGGATATTGACCTCCATGATGAATACAACAAACACGCTATTTTTCATATAACCCAGTTTGATGGTGAAAACGATCGCCCAGGCTATGCTGCGCGGAACCATGTTTTCTCTGGTATTGGTGGGGATTTTACAGGTTCGCCCGCTGAAAAAATTGCTTCATTGCTATCTAGCCCACACCTAGCTCATACAGAGATAAAAAAAACGCTAATGCGAGCAGCGCTTTCGACATATGAAGCTTGGAATTTATCCGATAATAGTTCAAGACATTATCATTTGTTGTTTAAGGCAATGCGCTCAATTGATTGCATTCATCATGTGAAAAACGATTACAAAAAATCGGCGAGTACGTCATTCGGGACAACATGGATATTTGACGATAACTCGTTGTCGCGTTGTAAGTATGGTTATGAATTGCATGGTCTCAATTACTCCACTATCAGAGATTCATCGGTAGATAACAACCTTAATGGCTCCTACGCTGTTGATATCTATAAAGGGCGGGGTATTGCACTGCGAAACGTCGGTATTGAAACCCGATTACACCATATAGACACAACAACAGGTGGAGGAATATTAAGGGTTGATAACGCCAATGTAGATATTCGCGCGGGATTTTATGTTGGTGGTGACCGAGATGGTAAAGGAA
>NZ_CAKLCM010000004.1 GCF_921292975.1 Vibrio hippocampi | reverse complement strand
AGCGCAGCGCCGAGAGGTTTCCGCCTTGCAAAGCAGCTACCAGAACGAACAATCCCGAGTGGCCAACCTGGTCAAAGATTTGGAGCAAGCGCAACAGCGCCGCGCTGAGCGTCAAAAGGTGATCTATGAAACGGCAAATCAATCAGATTGCGGTGTCCAGCCTTTGCCTGATGATCTTATCCGGTTGCGCCGTGAGCGAACCACCGCCACCGGTGATTAAAACCGAAGTCATTTATCGTACCCCGCCGCCGGCTTATACGGTCGATTGTGTTGTCCCGCCGTTTGCTGGGTCAACCTGGGCGGATTTAGCCGCGGACAATGACGCGCTGATTTCGGTGATCGAGTCTTGCGATAAACGATTCAAACTCATTCGTGCCTGGCAGCAATCGCAACCAGGCCAAACCGAAAACGACCCGATGCAATAGGGGACCACTTCCACATATTCCTGAAATGACGCCCTTCACGCATCGGGTCGCTATGCCTTGAGGTGGAAATGTGGGATCAGTCAGCCATTTAAACGACGCCTTTTCCTGGAACATCACCCGAATAGCGGAGGCGTTCGGACTGCACCGCGACACGGTGCGAAAAAGATTAAAAGAAGCCAGGGTCAAACCCAGCGGGAAAAAATCCGGTGTGGATATTTACGCCCTGGCCGATGTTGGTCCGGCTTTATTTGCGGCCGAAACATCGAACAAGTCCGAGGACGATTACGACCCGAACAAGATGGTTCCGAAAGACAGGAAAGACTTTTTCCAGTCCGAACGGGAGCGGTTGAAGTATGAGACTGAAATCGGCGAGTTGATCCCTGATGGTGATTATCGTCTCGATCTGGCGGCCACACTGAAATATTTGGTCAGTGCCTTTGAGTCGCTGCCGGATAACCTGGAACGTCGTTACAAAATGTCGCCCGAATCGCTCGAATACATTGAAGCGTGGGCCGATGAATCCCGAACCTATCTTTATCACGGATTGTTAGAGGTTGAGCCTGATGTTAAATAGCTACGCATCGCCGGGTAAGATTCGGCGTGAAGTAGCGAGTTTAATCAGACCGCCGAATCGAGAGCCCGTATCACAAAGCGCCCGCCGTTTGCTGCATGTTGAGCAAGGCGGGTCAATGGTGCCGTGGGATGGGGATTTAGTCCCTTATATTCACGAACCAATGGATTGTTTGAAGTCGCGCTTATACAGCTCGGTGATCTTCGCCGGCCCTGCGCGAACATCCAAAACCGTCAGCCTTATTGATGGCTGGATCTGTGACACCATCGTCAACAATCCGGCCGATTTTCTCCTGGTGCAAATCAGCCAAGAGAAAGCCGCGGAATACTCAAAAAAACGTCTAGGGCGTGAGTTTAATGCCAGTCCGGAGATTCAAGAGAAGCTATCACCTCGGGCGCATGACAACAACGTTCATGACAAGTTATTCAAAGCAGGCAACTTTTTAAAAATTGGTTGGCCATCAAAAAACATCTTCGCCAGTTCCGACTGGAAATATGTTGCGATAACCGACTATGACCGGATCCCGCTTAACGTAGATAGCGAGGGTTCGGCGTTCTTGCTGGCGTCGAAACGTACTCAAACGTTTATGTCGTCAGGCATGACCCTCGCCGAAGGGTCGCCAGGCTTTTACATTACCGACCCGACCTATCGCCCCGCGACGGCCCACGAAGCGCCCCCCACTCATGGGATTTTGTCCCTTTACAACCAGGGCGACCGCCGTTTGTTTTACTGGCAATGTCCGGACTGTGGCGAATGGTTCGAGCCGGACTTCCCATTGTTGCAATGGGATAGAGACATCGCCGATCCGTCGTTAGCCTCGAAAGAAGTGTTTTTGTGCTGTCCGCATTGCGGCAGCTTGCACAGTGAACACAAGCGCATGACGGGCGGCAAGTCGTTAAAAATGACGCTCAATGCAAGCGGTCTTTGGATCCCCGAAGGCTGTCAGGCTGATCAGAACGGCGTGATCACCGGCTCTCGCCGCGATACTCGCGTCGCCAGTTTCTGGCAGAAAGGCCCAACCGCTGCATTCCAGACTTGGAATCAACTCGTTTACAAGTACCTATCTGCATTAGAGCAGTACGAGAAAACGGGCGATCTCAACGATTTACAAACCACGGTCAATACCGACCAGGGAAAAGCATTTACGCCGCCGCGTAAGGGGGATCAAAGCGTTCAGTTGTTAATGGACCGCCGCACCGATTTGGGTGTGCGTGTGGTGCCTGAGTGGGCGCGATTCCTCACCGCCGCCGTTGACGTTCAAGCGGGTGCGAAAACCGCTCGCTTTGATGTCATGGTGCTGGCTTGGGGCTCTGATCTAGAACACCAAGTCATTGACCGGTTCAGGATTGAGAAATCCAACCGAACCGATCCGGAAAACCCGGACAAATTTGTCCGGGTGAACCCGGCCACGCACCTCGAAGATTGGGATTTGTTGATCGATAAGGTGATTAACAAGTCCTACGAACTGGACGATGGCAGCGAACGCCGAATGCCGATCTTATTAACCTCGTGTGACTCCGGTGGTGAAGATGGCGTGACCGATAACGCCTACGCCTTTTATCGCAAGCTGAAAGGCGAAGGACTTCACCGCAAATTCATGTTGGTAAAAGGTCAGGGCAAAGGACCTGTTATCAAAGAATCCTACCCGGACAACACCAAGCGGAGCGACCGAAAAGCGCGGGCTTATGGTGATGTGCCGGTTTTCCAAATCAATACGGACCGAATCAAAGACACGGTATCGAACGCCATCGAGCGCGATACCGCGGGTCGTCGTTATTGTTGGTTCCCGGACTGGTTGCCGGAATGGTTCTTTGATGAGTTGTTAGCCGAAGAACGTAACGTCTCCGGTAAATGGGAAAAGGTTTCTACCCGTAACGAAACGTTCGACCTGTTCGTTTACAACTGGGCGGGGATTTACAAGTTAAAAGCGGATCAGATTGTTGATTGGGATAATGCACCACCTTGGGCGGTGCCAATCAATGAGAGTTCCGAATTGATAACCGGTGACGGTGAAGTCGTGGCGCTGCCGAAGCGTCGCCGCCGTCGCTCAAGTTTATGATGGTGACTTATGGCATTCACAAAAGATGATATTGACGCGTTAGACGAAGCGATCGCCAGTGGCGAACTGACCGTCAAAATTGACGGCCGCGAAGTCACATATCGAAGCCTCAACGATTTGCTTAAGGCTAAGCGTCATATTCTGCGAACGATTGCCCGTCAAAACGGCGTTCGAATCAGTGCGTTTTCCGGAGTCACAACCAATATTGACCGAGGGATCCGCTAATGGGGCGTATTGTTGGACTAGATGGCCAACCGTTGAACTCGCATTCTTATGAGGGGGCAACGCGAGAGCCACGCGGCCGAAATTGGCCCGCGCCCTCAATTGGACCAAACCGAGCGTTAGCGACGGCAGGTAAACCGCTAAGAAATCGAACTCGACACGCCTATCGCAACAGCTTGCTGATGCGCTCGGGGATAAACAAAAACACCACCAACGAAATCGGCAAGGGCTTTACTCTGATGAGCACTTGCGAGGATGACGGTTTTCGTAAAAAGGCTAATAAGCTGTGGCGCATTATTTCGATGCAGCTTGATCCTTGGGGTGATTTAAATTTCGGAGGGCTTTGCCACCTAGCCGCTTTGTCGCGCCGCATGTCGGGTGAGGTGTTTATCCGCCGGCTAAATCGTCGTGTTGATTCTGGTCTGGTTGCACCTATCCAGGTGGAACTGTTAGAGGCGGATATGTGTCCGCAGGAATTGAACCGCCGTATTAGTCCGACCCGCCGAATTATTCAGGGGATCGAGTTTAACGGTAAGGTGAAAGTCGCGTACTGGTTCTATAAGGCGCACCCAGATGATGGGATCGAGTCGGTCAGCTTGCATGACTGCATTCGCGTTCCGGCTCGTGATGTGATTCATCACTATAAGCCAACTCGTCCGGGGCAAGTTCGAGCGGAACCGGAAACAGCCGCGGCACTGCTTAAGGACCGCACGTTCCACGAATACAACGATAACGAGTTGATCCGTAAACGTGAGCGCTCTGGCATTACCGGGGTGCTGTATCGTGAATCGTTTGGTGAGGCGGATTGGGAATTCGACCCAAACACCGGTAAGCCGATGTATTCCGATGCCGAGGCTGCAAGTACGAGCGAGACAATCAGCGCTGGAACCTGGCTTCGCATGGTGCCCGGTGAAAAAGCATTGCCGTTTGATGGCGATGATACTGGCCAAGGTTACGCGGATTTTGTTCGATGGGAGTCGCTGCTTTACTCTGCTGGGATGGATATTCCGTATCCACTTTTAACGGGTGATTGGGCAGGGCTTAACGACCGTTTGGTTCGTGCCTTTCTTAACGAATACCGCCGTTCAATCAGCTTTGATCAGGAAAATTTGTCCGGTTTTCAGGTTGCGTTTGGGATCTGGCGCTGGGTGATTGAAGTGCTGATCACAACCGGACTATTGTCGGCTCCTGGCTTTGCATCGGATCCGTGGAAATATTATGCGGTCGATGTCCGTCCGGATGCGTGGAAACACCTACATCCAGAGCAGGACATTAACGCCCGTAACAAGGCGGTCGCGTCTCACATTTCCAACGGTGAGCGAGAGGCCGCGGAATACGGCACCGACATTGAAAAGAACATGCAAGTTAACGCTAGATTGCTCAAGAAATGGCAAGAGGCTTGTAAAAAAGAAGGTATTGAACCGCCCGCCAAACTAGGCGGGCTTTTTAGTGCCTTAGAAACGACCGGAGGCGGTGAAGATGAAACATAAATTCGCCCTGAATTATCTGATGTCACAGCCGTGGGCACTGGATCAGCAACTGCTGTCGCTGATGAGTGACATCGCCAATCGAGAGGTGGACAGCCTCTCATTGGATGACTTTGTTCCCGAATCGCTGGCGACCAAATCAGGCAAGCGTATCACGCGAGGAATGGAGAAACGCGAAGGTGGCGTCGCCCTGATCAGCGTGAGCGGGGTGATCAGTCGTTATGCGAATTTGTTTACCAATATTTGCGGGGGAACAACCACCCAATTATTGGCGCAGGACTTTACTCAGGCACTGAATGACCCGTCAATCAAAGCCATCGTGTTCAACTGTGATTCGCCTGGCGGTGAAGCTAACGGCATTCATGAACTGGCGGAAATGATTTATCAGGCCCGCGGTAAAAAACGCATTATCGCTTATGTCGGCGGGATGGCCTGTTCGGCTTGTTACTGGATTGCGAGCGCGTGTGAAGAAGTGGTCATCGATGCCACGGCGAGCGCGGGCTCTATTGGCACAGTGTTACAGATGCGCCGTCGTAAGGAGAAGGCCGACGACGATTTCGAAACCATTGAAATCGTGTCTAGCCAGTCACCGAATAAACGTCAGGACCCTGGCACGGAGACAGGTCGAGCGGCTTATCAAAAACACCTGGACGATCTCGCCGAAGTGTTTGTCCAGCGTGTCGCCCGAAATATGGCGGTTGATCGTGACACGGTCATTAACGATTTCGGCGGCGGTGGGATCTTAGTGGGTCAGGCTGCTGTTGATAAAGGTATGGCTCACCGTCTCGGGAGTCTGGAGGGCGTCATCGCCGAACTCAAAACAGGAAAGAAAAAAACAATGCCAGATCCAAACAACAACGCCACCGGCGCAGATGAAGGCAACAACAACGTGACATTGAGTTTGCCGGGCTCAGATGTATTCAGCACGGCCGACTTAATTGCCGCTATTACAGAGCAGCGACCAGATGCCATTGAAGCGATTAAAGGACCAGCGCCAGAAATGGCCATCGGTCACGCCGCGGACCTTGTCGCCGCTTGTGCGAAAGCGGGCGTTCCTGCTTTTTCAGCGTCAGTGCTGAAAGAGGGGATCACCAAAGCAGAAGCGGAAAGCCAAATCAAGATGGCCACGGGCTTGAAAGATACGTTAGCCGCGTCGGGTTTGTCTGGCAGTTTTGACACGCTTGTCGGCTGTATCGATGACCCGGTGAAGATGGTCGGCAAGGCGATTCACGAAGCGAAAGCCGAAACCGATGAGAACGGCGACTTAACTCGTCAGATCACCGACAAAGATAAAAAGCCCGCGGCCTTAAACGCGAACGATATTTACGCCAAACGTCGCTAAGCGTCCGGCGGTTTCTTTTAATCCTGAAAAGTAAGGAAAGGCAATGACAGTAAATGCAATGCTGCCACGTCCTGGCGCGCACGTAGCGGGTGAGGTTGCTGGCGTATCAAGAGATCAGATCGTCGTCGTTGGTGGCGCGTATGCGTCCGGTACGGTGCTAGGCGAAAAAGATGACGGTACGTTTACCCAGTTAGACCTGGCGGTCGATGCAACTGAGGCGAATACGGCCGAAGTTATTTTGTATGGTCACATCGATGCAACTGCGGGTCCGGTTCCTGCTGTAGCTCACGCGCGAGTGTGCGGTGTGTATGACGACAAGCTGACCTGGCCGGATGGTATCACCGACGTTCAAAAGGCGGATGCCGTCACCAACTTGGCTAAAAAACAGATCGTCCTGCGTTAATCAGGGCGTTTCATTCCCATTTCGATAAAGAGAGAGATACATGGAAATTCAAGCAGCGCTGGAGTCAGGTAAATTTGAAATCCGCCCACTAACGGCCGCTATCAATAACCTGGAAGTGCCTAAAACTCGCCTGGCTGAACTGAAATTGTTCGAAGAAAAAGGCATTCGTACAACCACTATCGACATTGAATACAAAGACGGCCAAATCCAACTTGTTGAAGATGTAGAACGTGGTGCAGACGGTAAGCCTCTGGATGATCCAGACCGTAAAATCTACACATTCCGCGCGGTGCATTTGCCAGTGCCGGCTAGTGTGTTTGCCGATGATATTCAAAACAGCCGCGCGTTCGGTGAAGAAGACGAACTCGAAAGCCTACAGGTTGTGATCGATGAAAAGTTGGAGATTGCTCGTCAAAGTATCGATGCGACGATCGAGTATTTCCGCTTTGGTGCCATCTTTGGCAAGGTGTACGGCAAAAAAGGTAATTTGATTGTTGATCTGTTTAAGGTCTTCGATATTAAAGAAACCGATGGTGAAAACACGGTTGATTTCAATGCCCCGCTACGAACTCAGCTTATCCAGGTGAAACGTGACTCTGAAAAACACCAGAAAGGCATTAAGGCTAAGGGCTATCGTGCATTTTGTCGCCCAGAGTTCTTTGATGAAATGCTGGAAAATGAGAGCTTCTACAAATCATTTGAGCGTCAAAATGATGGTGAAAACCTGCGTGAAGATGTTCGCCGTGGTGTGTTCTGGCAAGGCACCTGGTGGGAAGAATACGACGAAAAATTCGGTGATAAGGACCCAATGCCTGCCAAGTACGGTGCTGTGGTTGTGCCAGTCGGTAAGCCGAAAATGTTCATGACGTACTTCTCGCCAGCAAACTACAACGAAACTGTGAACACGGTCGGCCTGCCGTATTACACCAATTCAGAGCCTAAGAAGATGAACAAGGGCGTTGATCTGGAAGCGCAATCTAACCCAATGAACGTATGTACTAGCCCGCTGGCGGTGCGTCGTATCAAGTTCACGCCAAAAACTGAACCAGGCGCTTAATGCGTGAGCGTGACCCCTTTAAACGTGCCAGTCGCCGGATACTCCGGCGGCTTGGCCGTCACCACGAAATTCTGATCAAGCCGCCTTTAGGGGAATGGCTCAAAGTGGACGCCGTGCCAAACCAGCCGATGCTGGATGTGGAAATCACCGGCGGGGGCAAAGGTGGTCAGGATCTGCAAATGCGTCAGCCGCATGTCGTGATCGAGTCTCGCCATTGCGTAGACATCGAGCTCGAACCGGAAAGTTGGTCGGTCAAAATAGACGGGGTGGAATACTACGTCACTAAGCCTTATGCCAAAGATGACGGTGTCACTTATCTGTTTTTAAACGATCAGCCTGACGCGACCAAACAGAGCCCGGAGGGTGAAGGACGTGGCCGCACCTGGTGTTGATTTTAAGGTTAACTTTTCTAAAGAACTGCAAAGGGTTAGCGCCAAGATTGCCGCCACCCCTAAGCAGTTAGAAAAAGCCGGACAACGCGCGATAAAGAAAACCATGCGTTGGATGTATAGCCGCGCCGCTCGGGAAGTGTCCCAGCTAACCGGTATCCCGCAAAAGGTACTTAAGTTTCGCTTTAGTCTGAAAACAGTCGGTAAAGGTGCGGAAGCCGTCACCATATTATGGATCGGTATTTCGCCCGTTCTGGCTGAAAAAGCCGGTAAGGCGAGGCAGACCAAAAAAGGCGTATCGTTAAAAAAACACCGATACGAGGGCGCGTTTGTGTCGGATCTGTACGGTTATGATTCGGCAGTCTGGATCCGGGCCAGCCGGAACCAAGGCCGCTATACAACCACGGCAAAGCGTCGAAAACCGAATCCTAACTCTCTCCCGGCTCATTTACGCGGCCGTTTCCCGGTGCAACATATTGCGATTGATATTGCCGACCCGGCGACCCAGGCGCTAAAGCGTTTGGAATCTCGGGTCCCTGATGAATTTCGCAAGAAGTTGGATCAGGAGCTGAACTATGTGGTCAATCATGAACGCGCTTAAAGACTTTACTGAATTGCATGACGCCATCGAGGCCGAGCTTAAAAAACGCTTGCCGCTTCTCGATACGGTGGCCCTGTATGATCCGACCGACATCGCACCTGGGGAGTCGTTTAAAATCGACACGCCCGCGGTACTGATTGAAATGGTCGAAGCCAAACCAGGGCGCGCAGTGACAGGCGGGCGGATCCCGTTTAACTGTGAATTCGCTTTGCACTGCATCTTATCCAGCAAAACGCCAGATTTGCCGCTGGCCGTGCGTAATCTGGCGGCAATGGTGGCGCTTGTGGTCGGTTATACCGAAGAAGATGCCGAGAAAAACCAGATCACGGATTTTGTTGTCTCGGGCCGTCAAAACTGGGGGCTGGGTGATATTGGCGTTGAGTCGGTGCCCATTGACTCGATTAACCTCTATCCGGGCTCGTTTAAGCCGGGTAAGGGAGGCAAAGAGAAAGCGTTCGGCTTTGATTCGATGATTGTCACCTTTGAGCAGCAAATCCACCTGGGCAACTTGCTGATTAATCCGCCGACATTTTTACCTGGTCAGGTAGAAATCGAAGGTAGCGACAGTGTCGGGGTGGATGGATGGACTTAGAGGAACGCGTCAGCGAACTGGAGCGCAAACTCGAAGAAGTATTCGTCCGCGGGATCATTGAGGAAAGTAACCCGGTCGAGCGTTGGGTCGTGGTGTCCTATGGCACAGAAGAAAGCCCAATGAAAACCGGGAAACTTCCCGTGAAGCCTATCCGTTCCGGTAAGGCCATTGTGTGGTGGTTTCCAGAGGTTGGCGAGGCGGTCACGGTGATCTCACCGGGCGATCTGCGATTTGGTGAAGTCTTCCCTGGCAGTTACTACAGCGAACGTTCCGCGCCGAGTGATGACCCTGATTTGTTCTTGGTCGAGTTTGGCGACGGTTCGAAAGTGTCTCATCACCGCGGCACCCATAAGCTGGAGCTAATTAACATGGGCGATGTCGAGGCCACTATCGAGGGTAATGTCACAGGGCTGATTAAAGGCGATGTGACAGCCACCGTTGAGGGCAACGTCACCGGCACGATAAAAGGCACCACCACCGCCACCTTTGAAAAGGACCTCTCCGCCACGGTGAAAGGGAATGCCACGGTGAACTGTGACAAAAACGTCTCAGTGGCCGCCAAAGGGGCGATCGATGTTCATACCGACCAAACCTTAACGGTGAAGTCTGCCGGCGCGATGAGCTTGGCCACGGATGCCGATATGGATGTGACAGCCGGCGGGAATATGACATTCAGTGCATCGAGGATCGACTTTAACTAATGACCTGGCACCCAGGCGAGGAACTGCTTTTTCAGCAGCCGGACACCGCCACCGGATTAGCGTATCACTGTTATTTTGAACTCGGTGATGACCAAACCCTAACGGGTTACACCTGGAGCATCACACCAGAACAGCCGGACCAGTTCACCATTACCAGCGCCGCCGATGGCGTTCGCCTGGTATCGGATAGCCTGACCGGATTGTTTGTCCCGGAATTTATCGACTATCTCGACGCTGACCAGGTGGTTCGTGTTGCGGATTGGCCCGAACTGCCAACGGGTAAAGAGTTGATCGAGTTTCGGCCCAGTAGCATAAGCCGGCGCGAGTATGTGCTCACAGTGACGGTGGAATACACCGAAACCGACCCAACTACCGCCGCAGAAACCGAAGTCACTGCCAGCCAGTCCTGGCGTTGTGTGGTGCTTCATGACTACAGCAGCGGCCGAGATAAGCTTTTGGAGTACATGAATGCCAGCAGTCACTAGGCAAGGCGACGGTGGTACTGGGCACGGTGCTTTCCCGCCGAGGTCATCAACCGCTGGAAGCCCGAACGTATTTATCAATGGTAAGCCGGTTCACCGCGTTGGTGATGCCTGGGGCGTTCACTGCGACCCCTCTCCAAGTTGCCACGCCGGCACACTTGCCGCGGGTTCATCTTCTGTCTATGCCAACGGTCAGCCTATTGGCCGTGTCGGCGATCCGGTGGACTGTGGCTCCGCGGTCGCTGCCGGAAGCCCCAACGTTTTCGCAAACTAACGAATTAAAGAATTAACGAAATGAAACAAGGCACCGATGCCCTAACGGGTAAAACAATCGGCGGCCTCGACTATCTGCGCCAGCGGTTAACCGATGCGTTTAACACACCTCTCGGGAGCTTGGTCGGTGCCCGTGAATACGGGTCACGTCTGCATGAAGTCGTAGACCGCAACCTCGATCAGAGTTTTGAAATGCTGTGTTACGTGCGGGTATCCGAAGCCATCGCGAACCCTCACAACGGCCTGGAAGATTTCCGCTTGTCTGAAATGAAAGCCACGCCTGTCGGTGATGGCCAGATAGAACTGGATTTAGAAGGGGTACTCACCTACAACGGCGAGCCTGTCACCTTAGAGGGGATTTTATTCGATGGGCAACGAAGTAATTGATTTGTCTCAGTTGCCACCGCTGGACGTCGTCAAGCAGGTGGATCACGAAACCTTACTCAAAGACACGGTGAAACGGGCAGGGCTTGAAAATCCGGCCCCAAGCGATCCCGGTTATCGTGTGACCGCTGAGAACACTTATCGCGAAGTGATGGTCCGTCATGATGCGAACGAACAGGCTAAAGGATTAACCCTTGCGTATGGTAAAGGCTCCGAACTGGACCATATCGGGGTGACGTACTACCGGGCCCCTGACGGAAAGCCGGTTGAACGGTTGAAAAAAACCGTGACCGAGGTCAGTGACACCGCCGCCTATCCGATGACGGTATCCGGGGCGATAACGGTTCAGTCGGGCCGTAACTATGCGGTGATTGTGGGCGACCCAACGAGTGGTTTAGAAGTGCCGGACACGGAAAGAACCGGTTGGATAGTTGAATCGCCAGATGGCGATCGCGCTGAGTGTTATAGCTATGTGCTCCAGGGGGAAAGTTATGTGCTGCGCTGGGAGCGGTTGGGCTGGCCAGATGACACCACGGGTATCGCAACACTGACCCTGATCAAGACTGAAACCAAGGTGTTGGGTGAAGAAAAGGAAGACGACGATTCTTATCGTCAGCGCTTACACGAATCACCAGGTGGTTACAGTGTTGCGGGTCCGGATGATGCCTATAAATTCCATGCGAAAAGTGCTCATCCAGACATTAAAGACGTCGCTGTGACCAGTCCGGCCCCGATAGAGGTGGTGCTTTACCTGTTAACGAAAACCGGTAACGGAACACCGAGTCGCGGCTTATGTGATTTAGCGCGCGCCTACATTGAACCGTTCCGCCCCTTAACCGATGAATTGACCGTCGAGCCAGGCACGGTGATCGAGTACAGCGTTACAGCCGAACTGACGATTAAGCCTGGTCCATCCCCTGATGAGGTTGTTAAAACCGCCAAACAGCGCCTTGCTGACTATCTGGCCACTGAAAACCGCTTCGGCGGTGAAATTGACGTGTCCGGCATTCACTGGGCGTTAAAAGTTGAAGGGGTGTCAAAGGTTCGTTTAACCGGCTGGAATGACATCGATGCCGCTGAAAATGAAGCGCCGTTCTGTACGGGCATGGTGGTGACATATGTCTGAATCAGATAAATCGTTGTTGCCAAGAAACCTCAATCAGCTAGAGCGGGACTTGGCGGGGGCACTATCACGGATCAGCGAAATAGAAATCCCGATTTCGACCTTGTGGGACCCGGATAAATGCCCGGCTGAATTATTGCCTTATCTTGCTTGGGCGCTACGTGTGGACAGTTGGCAAAGTGATTGGCCAGAAGCACGAAAGCGCGATGTGATAAAGCAAAGTGTCGATATTAACCGAATGAGAGGCACTCGCGGCGCGGTTGAACGGGTGTTAAAAGCGATTCGTGGTGATGATGTAAAACTCACTGAGTGGTTTGAAGATAAGCAAAATCTGGCGAAAGGTACTTTCCGCGTCGATGTTAAGTCAACCAATCAACCGGTAGATATAACCGAACTGCAACAGTTAGTGCCATCAATTCATCAAGCCAAAAACACTCGTAGCCACCTAGTCGGGATCACCGTTACTAGCCAGGTGGAAAACCCAGAAAAACATATCGCCATGAGCCGGCAAGGACATCAAGTTCGGTCTGGTCCGTGGGTGATCAGTTCTATGGTGAGTTCGTCCAGCAATGCAATGGTGTGTTTATCTCGCGTTGCTGTTGTGGTCCGTTCTGGTCCGCTTCCGTTAATTCTGGAGTAAAGCATGACAAATTTAGTCCCTGAAAATGAACAGCAATACGGTTCTATCTTGACCGTATTAGGGGAAAACGCCGAACAGAACGGTAAGCTGTTAAATAAACAAGTTGAGTTCACTCATATTGCTTTTGGTGATGCAAACGATACGTATGTTCAGCCAGATAGAAAGGCCCAGGCATTGGTGAACGAATTGCATCGAATTCCAGTTAATTCGGTGGATGTATTACAGCCGACGCCGGATTCAGTGCCTATTTTGAAGGTTGAGGCAATTTTGCCGGATGACATCAATGATGTCGTAATTCGCGAGTTTGCGGCAGTCGCCACGTTTAACGGTCAAACATATTTTCACGCCATTGGTAACTGTGCTCGGGTTTACGTTCCTAAGCCAATTAATAACGGTAATGTGTCGAATCCGGTAACGCTGGAAATGACATTTGTGATCACCAGTGCAGACCCGATTGTTGAAATGGATCCAAATGTCGTTACGGCTAGTAGAGCATGGTCATTTGATAATTTAGTTCCAGCAATGAGAGGTGATGAATCTGATGACGAGCTTGATAAACGTCATGGTTCGGATCAGGTAGCTTTTAGGCGCTCAATTGAAACACCATATGTATCTATAGCAAACCGCCTAAGAGCCCAGAAGTTAAACTTGGTTGGAGACTTAAAAGCCCCTGATGATAATACAGGAGATGTAGGTCAGATCTTTCAAGAATTTTTGGAGTTTGGCGGAAAAAAACTGGAAATACCTGATGGCCTTTTCCGTTTTGTTACTCCTGTGCTCATTCATGGCAGCAGCGGTTTTTCCATTGAGACGTTCGGACCAGAGAATACTATTTTTACGGCTGGCTCAGACTTGCTGATGGACACCAATCGTTTGGTGTCATTGGATGTTAATTTGCCTGACGAGTATGCGAAGCGAGCCATTTTTCATATAACACAGTTTGATGGTGAAAATGGGCGACCAGGCAAAGCCGCAAGGAACCACCTTTTCTCCGGTATTGGATTTGATTTTCGAGGTACGCCTGCTGAGAAACTAGCATCATTGGTGGCTAGTCCTAACATGGCTCATAGCCAGTTTATGAACGTTGCAGCTAGAGGTGCTTTGTCTATTTACGAGGCTTGGAACCTTTCTGATAACACCTCCAATCATTATCACCTGTTGTTTAAAGGCGCTCGCTCAATCGATTGTGTCCATCATATAAAAAATGCATTTAAAGAGTCGGCTAGTACCTCTTTTGGAACTACTTGGATTTTAGATGATAACTCCATATCTAGGTGCAAATATGGCTATGAGTTGTTTGGCTTGAACTACTCAACCATTCGTGATTCGTCTGTTGATAATCAGCTAAATGGCGCTTATGCCGTTGATGTATACAAAGGTCGAGGCATCACAATACGAAATGTGGGTGTGGAAACTCGCTTGCATCATATTGATGAGACGACCGGAGGCGGAATTTTAAGAGCGGACAATACTAATATTGATATAAGTTCTGGTTTCTTTGTAGGCGGCGATAGAGATGGGAAAGGAACTGGGGATATTTCTGACTATGATGATGGTTCAGGTAATGTTTCTGATTCATTGTTTGTTATCAAAAATAAATCAGTTATTAAGTGGGACGTTCCGACGATTGACGTACGTAAAGGTGTGGCTGCAACCCCTCGATGGCCTATTTATGTTGAAGGAGATTCAAGGTTAGAGTTTGTTCAAGCGCAAGATGGATTTGGTGATGTATTGGCAGACTTTGATGTGAAAGACACATCAACGGTTGAAGTGACTCGAAATGATGGGTCTAAATCCGTGATCTTTGGCCCTGACGTCAATAGCAAATTTATTAGGATGTCCCATTACGTGGCAGATTATTTCGATAATGAGAGATTTGTTGCGGAAAATGAGTCGATAGACAACGCTGTTGAAACAATGACGTATCGAGTTAATTTCGGTGAACTTGGTTTGGATGATTATACCGTTTTGGGTATGCCCGAGGATTGGGCTTTTGGTCAGTTACAAGTGACAGCGACTGATTTATATGTAACGCAAGAGATAATTTTAACCAAAGATACCTCTCCAGTGTACAGGCGTATCTCTGTTGATAGAGGACAAAATTGGAAAGCTTGGGTTAGCCTGGGCTGAGTATTTATTAATTGAAATTCATTAACGCCCAGCTTTCGAGCTGGGCTTTTTATTATCCGAAACAAGGAGAATACACCCCATGTCAGGAAATTATTTCCACGGCGTCGAGACGTTTTACCTCAAAGATGGTAATCGTCCGATCACTGTGTTGGCCGCGTCTACCATTGGCTTGGTGGCAACGGCTCCGAATGCCCAGGTAGCCACCGCGGCAGCGTTGGCCCTGGGGGAAGACAACAGCGCGTTGACGTTCGAAGCGGTTAACACGGGCATTCGTGGTAACGGGATCAGTGTTGAACTGGTCGATCCGGCTGCGAATGATGCGGCGTTATTGGTATCGGTTAAAGATGAAAAAATCACCGTACTTTTGGCCACCGGTGCGGATGGGTCTATTACTTCAACTTCGACCGATGTGGCTGCCGCTGTGAATGCGCATGATGAAGCGAATGATCTGGTATCTGTAACGGCGGGCGGTGATGGTTCTGGTGTTGTGGCGTACGCTTACCCGACTTACCTGTCCGGTGGTGAGGATGAAGCCTTCCCGCTCAATGTGCCGACGCTGGTCACGTCTGACAAGATGATTGCCAAGGCGGGCACGGGCGGCACGCTGAAAGATGCGCTGAAAGACATTTATAGTCAGGTTGGCGCGGTGGTGATTGTGGTTCGAGTAGCGGAAGGTCAGGACGAGAACACGACCAAAGCCAACGTGATCGGCACTATTGATCCCGAGACAAGTCAATCAACCGGCTTGAAAGCACTGGAAGGGGCCGAGGGTAAACTCGGTGTGCGCCCACGTTTAATTATCACGCCAGAGTATTCGCACCTGGCAGGGGTTGGCGAAGAAGTCGAGCGCGTCGCTAAAAACCTCAACGCAACACCGATCATCGATTCGGACCACTACGCCGGATACAGCGCCGTGGTGAACCGTGCCCGTCAGTTTGCCGAAGCGTTGTTCGTGCATGGCGGCATTGAACTGTTTGATTCTGACCTGAAAGCCAATGTGAAACGTCATGCGTCGGCCATTGTCGCCGGTCACATTGTCCGCGTTGACAATGAGGAGGGTTACTGGAACTCACCATCGAACCGCAAGATCAGCGGTATTCAAGGCACGGCGATCGACATTCCGTATGTGTCAGCGGGCCCTGGTGCGATCAGCTGCATGGCTAACCAGCTCAACAGCATGAACGTGTGTACCTTAGTCAACAAACAAGGTGGTTGGTTTTTCTGGGGCAACCGCCTCACCAATGGAACCATGCTTCCGCATCAACGTGTTCGCTACATCGTCGGCGACAGCATTATTTACGCCCACTTTGACGCGGTAGACCAGAACATTACTAAGAACTATGTCGAAAGCGTAACAGGCCGTGTAAACGCGTTCCTTCGCCGTCTGGTTAATCGTAAGGTGATCAGCGGTGGTGTTTGTTGGGCGGATAAGGACCTGAACATCGATGCGATTGGCACGGGTCAGGTGTTCTTTGATTACGACCTCGGGTTCTATGACGTCGCCGAGCGTGTGACTTTCCGTCAACACGTTAACAACACGTACAACGAAGCAATTTTTGATTAATAGGGGTAAGCAATGGCGGGACGTATTCCCTCGGTCCTTGTGGACTTTAACGCCTTTCTGAAAAACGAAAGTTTTGCAGGTCAGGCCAACAAACTGACAATTCCGAAGATTGTCACCAAAACCATTGATTTCGACGGTGCCGGCATTGGTGGCACCATGAAACGCGATGTTGGTAAGCTAGAAGCAATGGAGTCAGAAGTTACGGTTTCTGATTACTCGGATAAGGTGTTCGATCTGATTGGTTCCCGTGAGTCGCGCGACGAACAGTTCGTCGTAAAAGGCGCGCTTGATGTCGGTGGTCAAATCAAATCCGTTGTGGTTCGTCAGGCTGGCTTTTGGCGTGAAACAGAATTCAATGAATGGGCCGCGGGTGGCGTGGAAGCGACCACCAAGTTCGTGATCGATGTTGAGTTCTTCGAGCTTGAAGTTGATGGTAAAGAGGTCCTCCACATTGACAAGCTAAACAACGTGTTCCGTGTCAACGGCAAAGACCGCAACAAAGAGATTCGCCAGGCGCTGGGTCAGTAAATCTCAATTCTCGTTAATTCATTAAATCTTTAATTCTTTACGCCTTGCGTGGTTCGCAGGGCGTTTTTATTTGGAGCGAAAGCAATGGCTAAAGTTGAACTGAAAAAGTCCCTTAAACGTGGTGACAATGAGATCACTGAAATCAATTTGCGTGAGCCGGACACTGGTAGCCTCCGCGGTTTAGAAATGTTCTCGATCTTGCGTATGGACATCAACACCCACCGTCAACTGGTGCCGCGTATCAGTGACATTACCGCCAACGAATTCGATATGTTGAAGCCGTCCGATCTGGTTGCGGTGCAAACGGAGGTGGTCGGTTTTTTCACGGAATAAACCCCGTTCCGGCCGACGTGATGGAAGCCGAAGCGGATATTTTCCTGGTATTCACCGGCTTTAATCCCAGCGCCACCGCCAGCATGTCGCTGGCCGAGTTAATGCGCTGGCACGAAATCGCATTACAGCGCCACGAAAAGGCGCAGGAACAAGCCGAAAACGCCGGGCAGTCCTAAGGGGCTTGCCCGGCTTTTTTTCGTTTGTAAGGGGTATACATGGGCGATACGACCAGCAAACTATCGTTTGTCATGGAAATGGTGGACAAGATCACGACGCCAATTTCCAAAGTGACAGATCAGACTAAAAAGTCCGCCACCGCGATCGAGGCGACGCAAAAGCAGATCTCCAGGCTTTCTCAGTCTACGGCTGATCTCGATGCGTTCAAGCGCTTGAAACGCGACAGCGTGGAAACCAGCCGTGCCCTGGATGCGCAAAATAAAAAGGTCGCAGACCTGGCGCGTCAGATGCGAGCTGCGGAAAAACCTACCCGCGCGATGACGACCGAGTTCAACAAGGCCAAGCGTGAAGCGCAGCAACTGAGCCAACAGCATGAACGCGAAAATCAAAAGCTGGGTGAGTTGAGAAATAAACTCGACCAGGCAGGGATCAGCACGAAGAACTTACGCCAGGCGACCAATCAAGTCGAACGGCATACCGCTCGATTAAATGATCGGCTTAAGGAACAACAAAATCAGCTTGAAGCGGTCGCCCAGCGAGAGAAAAAACTCGCCGGGTTACGCGAGAAAAACAGCCAGCTTATGGGCTCGGCGGCAATGGATACCGCGAAAGTCGGTGCGGCCACCTATGCCCTGGCTAAATTGACCGAATCTTATGGTCAGGTTGCCAGCGCCCAGGGCACGATCCAGAGCTTGGGGATCGGTGCCGAAGGTATCGACGCGATCACTAAGTCGGCGAAAGACTTCTCTAACCAATGGAGCGGCACCACACAAGCCGAATTCATAGCGGCGAGCTATGACATCAAATCGGGTATTTCGTCGCTGTCTGATACCGCTGTGGGAGAATTTACCCGTATTGCAGCAATGACGGCCGGCGCAACTAAATCAACCACCGAACAGATGACCAGTTTGTTTGCGTCTGGTTACGGTATTTACCGAAAACAGTTTGACCAGTTCGGCGCGACCACGATCGAGGGTTGGAACACCATGTCCACGGCTGAGCGGGACATGAAGTTCGGCGAATACTTTTCAGCCGGTATCGCATCGAGCGTAAAAGCGTTTAAAACCAACGGCTCGGAAATGAGCTCGGCGATCTCTAACCTGGGCGCAACGGCGACGGCCGCGAACGTCTCTTTCGCTGAACAGTTATCGATCCTCGGCCAGCTCCAAGCGACGATGTCGGGCAGTGAAGCCGCCACAAAATACAAAGCCTTTCTCAACAGCGCCGCCGGTGCGGGTGAAAAGCTTGGGTTGAATTTCCTTGATGCCAACAATCAACTGTTATCGATGCCGGATATTCTTGCCGAATTGCAAGGCAAGTATGGCAGCACGATAGACGCGCTCGAAGAACAGGAACTGAAAAAAGCGTTTGGCACCGATGAAGCGATGGCAATGATTAAATTGCTTTATCCGGAAATCGACACGCTAAAACAGAACATTGGCAGCATGAACGGCGCGCTTAAGGGCGGTATGGCCACCACGAACGAAATGGCCCAGGCGATTTTGTTGGGGCCGAATGAGTCGGTCGAGCGCATGAACCAGCGGATCAGCAACTTAACTGCCACGCTGGGCAAAGTGTTCGCGCCGATGATGATGTTTGTGACGGACACGATCGGTAGCGCAGCGATGGGCGTTGCTGATTTAGCGGAACGTTTCCCGTTCCTGACTCAGTTGGTCGGTGGTGCCGTGATGGCGTTGATAGCGCTTAAAACTGTGATGATTGGCGTCAAGATGGCGCAAGTCGCCTGGAATATGGCCATGATCACCGGAATGCAGCGTATGACGTTAATGGCTGGATTGCAGCGGGCAATGGCGGCGGCGACCGCGGTGTGGACTGCGGCACAATGGGCGCTGAATGTGGCGCTTAACGCTAACCCTATCGGTTTGATTGTGTTAGCTGTTATGGCACTGATTGGTGTGGTCGCGTTGATTGTGAAGTATTGGGAGCCGCTGGGCGACTTTTTCAGCAATCTATGGGATGGCATTGTCGCTAAGTTTAAATCCGCGATGCAGTGGGTCACGGATACCGTTGGCAAGGTTAAAGGTTGGTGGGATAGCATCTTCGGCGATGACGACAAAGTCACCAAAGCTGTAGAGCTCAGCAGTACCGTACAGCAGGACAGCAATCGCCCCTCTGCCTATGCGGGCGGCTATGGCGGTGTGGTGCCCGCGAGAACGGGGATCGCCGCTTCGCATACTGCGCCGGCGAATTACACGTCCAGCTATCAAATTGCTATCGAGCAGCAACCAGGTGAAAGCGGTGATGATGTGGCGCGTAAGGTTCGTGATGAACTGGATCGCCGCGATCGAGAGAAAGCCAGGGCTCGCCGTGGCGCTTTGTACGATATAGGTTAAGCAATGGATGAACTAAGAAACGGCGTCATGCTGGCGCTGAGTTTCCCTTCCGGGGATTTTTTCTTTTCTGTCTCCGGACCTCAGTTTCAGCAGCTACGCACCTCAATGAAATGGCGCTGGGCAAAACGTTCGCGCCTGAACCGAAAGCCGGCTAAACAGTTTCATGGGCCAGACAGTGATACCAAAACGCTGAACATCACTATTTATCCGCAAAAAAAATCCGACTTGTATCAGTTCGACCGAATGAAAGCGTTCGCAGATAAAGGCGAACCGGGTCGTTTGGTCGGTGGTACGCCGAGCGGCGGCGCGGATCTTGGATTGTGGTGTATCGAGTCGCTGGAACGTAACGATCAGTATTTTACGGATAACGGTATCCCTTTAGAGATTAAAGGGACGCTGACCATTTCGGAGTATGGCAAAGATGAGTTCTAACGGTGTGCAGTACCAAACCAGGCGCGGAGATATGCTCGATTGGGTTTGTCATCAACATTATGGCCAGCGACCGAAAGCGGTTGAAGCTGTGCTCGATGCCAATCCCGGCCTCGCCAAATATGGCCCAGTGTTACCCGCTGGGCTGATCATCAACTTACCGGACCTTGGACCCGCAGAGAACAAGAGCCGGATCAGCTTATGGGATTAAGCCATGAAACCACCCGCGTTTAAAATCCTGGCTAATGGTGACGACATCACCCGAAAAATCAATGACCGGTTGGAGCGGCTAACCGTTCATGACGCGCCAGGCGTTAAGTCTGACACGGTGACAATCGAAATCGATAACCGTGATCAGGCTGTCGAATTGCCGGAAACCGGAGCTAAGTTAGAAGTGTGGATCGGGATTGGTGAGGACCTGACGTTTAAAGGAATCTACCAGGTTACGGAGTTAGAAGAACCTCTCGATGAGGATGCGCTTGTTATACATGCAGTCTCGGCACCGTACAAAAGCGGTACTATCAAAGCCCCAAAAGACCGCACGTTTGACAAAATCACTTATGGCGAACTGGTTGGCCAAGTTGCCGCTGAACATGGCCTGACGCCCGTGATTAGTGAAGCGTTGGCCAGTATCGAGTTTGACCATATCGACCAGAAAGCCGAATCAGATGTGAACTTGCTTAATCGCCTTGGTCGTCAATATGACGCGATTGCAAAGCCTGTCGCCGATAGGCTCCTGGTCACGCCGAAAGGGGAGGGGAAAACCGCCAGCGGTCAGGATATGACGGAGATTGTAATTTCTGATCCGGCCAATTCTTCCGGCCGTGTGACCATTACCGAGCGCAGTGACTACCAGGCGGTGATTGCGCATTGGTTTGATGAACAGGACCAGAAAAAGAAAGCGGTGCAAACCGGTTCGGGTGAGCCGGTGTTTACCATGCGCCGCCAATATGGCAGCGAACAAGAAGCGCAGGACGCCGCGGCCGCGGAGCTGGCCAAGCAACAACGAGGCAAAAAGAGCTTTTCACTAGAGCGCCCGCTCACGCCAGAAATGGCCGCCGAGGCGCGTGTCATTGTGCAAAACCATAAAGCCAGCGCTAACGGTACTTGGATTGCAGAAAGTGTCGATCATGTCATAGAACCCGACCGTTTCTCCGTCTCCAGCGCCAAGCTTATCACCCCGAAAAATTAACCACCAAAACCGCCTGGTTTGAAATTTCCTTATGAATCCTACTGATAGGCTTGCTGATTATGCGGCTTTGAGGTCTAATAAACTGTATGGATATACAGTGATATTTTTATCACAGGAGAGAAAAAAGTGACACATAACGCTTTAAATGACGGGACTCGATCCGGTACATTAAGTAACTTAGCGCAGTTTCTGCGCTTTTTGGCGTCGGCTAGTGAAAACCCTGATATGTGTGACCCTGGATTGCACCAGGCGATTTTACAGGCGAGTTTGACGGCGAAAGAACTTGAACAAAAAGACGCCGCCCAGACAGGCGAGATCGTCGAAAGTTGAATTGCAGATCTTTTTTGGCGTGACGCTTTCCGCATCGTGTGGTAGGCTTACACCGAAATGTTGTTTTATGGCTTGTGCGTTATGGTTTGGCGACTTAGCGGGCAAGTAAGAAAATTTAACCTGGCTTAAAAAAGCAAAACCCCGCAAGAGCGGGGTTCAAGATTCGGGTCAGGAAGTAAACTAGTCACTTCTCTAAATTTGTTTTGGCGACAGAATTTAGAAGAAACCCTAAAACACAAGACTAAGTTTACTTCGTGTGCCCGGTTGCTGCAAGCCTTACAGCGAAAAAGCAATCAAAAAATGAGCGTAATTGGACTTAGTAACGCGTCAGCGTGGCAGGATGACCGCAGCGGCTGGCGTAGATATACCCCACAATTTGACATTCCGATGGCTAACCATCCTATCGCTAAGCGATTGGATGCCCTTCTATCTGGCCATAACTGGAACCGAAACCGTTTTATGCGCAAGCTGCGTAAAGACGGTGCCACTCTTAAGCGCCGTAAATTGTCGGACGGCACCTGGAAGACCAAGCACATTGCCCCGCGCCGAACCTCGATCCGCCTTGAGCGTGAACAAACCCTCGATGCACTGGTTAGAGCTATGATTTACCGCGCCGATTATTGCCCGGACTCAAACTATTTGTTTGAGGTAAAGGCCAGCGTGGAAGAACTCGCGAAGATGATCGGCCAGCTCCACGAATACGAACCAGGCTATGACGGTCAGGGCGGACAATATCGCCACGGCCGCAAGTCTTGCGATCCCGTTCATGGTGCGATTGATGACATGGAAGCGGCGGAAATGATTGTCGTTGTTCGTGAGTTCGACAAGGAAAGCAAAACTAACAAAGCAAAGCGGATCTTTTTCCGCCCTAACTTTTTTAAAGGGTTTGGCTTGTCGATGGACGACACTCGTTCGATGCTTTCAATGGCTCGTAAGTGGCAGGAGAAAAACGGCTTACTTAAAACGGCCAAGCAGAAGCGCCAAGCTGAATTATTGCGCCAGGCTGAGTCTGATCGTATTGCTTCTTTGGATCGCCCTTCATTGCGTAATCTATTGGCCCGTATCAAGCGAGAGTTTACCGGCGAGAACAAGCACACTAAGCGAGTGATGGACGCAAACCATCGCTTAAAAGAGGCTGAGAAGCGCGCAAGTGAGCAACGAGAACAACGTGAACAACGTGAACAGTCGCAACGTAGTGATACGGAAAAGCGCCTCATTCAGTTACAGGGACAATTACCGCCTGTTTATGTATACCAGGCTAAAAATCAAATCAAAGCCGAGCATGGGCTAACGAACGGCCCTGAGTTTGACGCCTTGCTATTGGCCATCCTAGAAACCCGAACATAACCCCTCTTTTTATTTGAATCCGCTTGATGGCGGAGGCTTTGCCGTACCTGGCGGTTAAAGTTGTTCAAAAAACAAACAGAAATGATCCGCCGGATCCTGTTTCTCGTCTGATTTCCTACCGTTATCACCCTCCATTGTCCGCGATCGCCGGCTAAATAAAAAATAACCTCGAAACTAAGCCCTGAACTAACCGCTTCCCTAAAGGGAAGGATATAAGCCCGCCATAAAGGCGAGGCTTATTATCTCTTTCGCTTTGCTACAGATATAAAGGTACATCCCATTAAATTGCTATTTAGATTCAGTACTAACAATAAGATCAGCGTTAAGCAATTTAACGGGCCCCAACTGCCAGCATCAAGTGAACGCAAAAATAATACGTTCAGTGCTATAGCTGGCAGCGCTGAACATTTCTTTTGTCATCCGACCGTCATACTTTCGAGAATTACGATTATCCAGTGGACCCAATACTTAACCTTTTGTGTTCAATTCAACCTCATCACCTAGCCTTCTTTCGCTTCGCGAGGTCTAGCAGGAGGGTAAGGCGAGATTTAACGATGTCCTGTGCAGCTAACCGCGCCGATATAGTTCCGTGGTCTATCAAACAACGTCGAGCGGCTTGGTGCTTCGCTTGCGCAAGCGCATCGCTTATCCCTGCGGGGCTAGTATCTTCGCGTGTCAGCTTCTGTGGGTGCGCTTCTGGGCGCAAAAAAGAATGGTTGCAATTTAGGACGAAAAGTCCTAATATTTATCTCGAAGGCCGGGCAAGATGCCAAGGCCATAACCGAGAGAAATCACGATGAGAAACGTTATTCAACAACTTGGCGAAACTACTTTTTATTTAGAGAGTCGCGGTAACAAAATGACACTGTCACGTGTTGCCGATGTGTGGGGAACTCACTGGCAAATGCACACTGATAACGCAAGCCATCGCGCGTATCGTGGGTTGGGAATCAAAGAGTTCGCGACGTTGGAAGAAGTAGAGAAAAATTATAAGAGCTGGCGCGGCATTGCTGCCCTGGTAAACGCATAAGATAAAACCGGGCGGCGTGTCCGCCCAAACTGGTGAATTATGGAACTTGAAACAATCCGCCCTGAAACATTGGTCCCGTTTGGTGATGATTGGGCGCAACCAACGGGCGCAGAAGTGCGTGAAATGCTTAAACGCTGTGAATTGACCGGGAGTGAAGCCGCGGCCCTAGTGGGCATCTCTGACGGCCGTACAGTGCGTAAATGGGCGGCGTTTGATCCTGTCGAGGTGGAAAAGGCTAAACAGGAAGGCAGAAAAACGAACATGCAGCGGATCCCGTTCGCCGCCTGGGCGATTCTGGCGGAGTGCGCCGGCTTTGGTTGTATCTGGAAAAATAAAGAATTAACGAAATAAAGAAAGTAATGCTTGCGTATCAGGACGAAAAGTCCTAATATTTATCTCGAAGGCCGGGCTAGTTGCCAAGGCCAAAACCGAGGTAAATATCGATGAAAGAGCTTATTCGCCAGGCATTAAATGACCGTGATTTTTGTGCTTATTTCGCCAGAACTGGCGGGGGATTCCATCCGGTAGATCATCATCCGTTATTGAGCCGCGATGAATTGATTCATCGGTATTGTATGTCTGAATCTGAGTGGCTGGGTTTTGAACACCGCTATTGGCCTGATGAGGATAAGGGCGAAGAAATTGGCGGTCTTATGTCAGATGCTGATGTGCGAGCCCAACTTAAGATAAAGGAAATTCAAAAAGCCAAGATCTGGCGATTTTATGTCGCATTTCTGAATGGCCTTGCGCCGATGAACACTTCGGTAGATAAATTATTATCTGGGGAGTACAAGCGCCCTTGGGTTTTGCCAAGTTGAATTCATAGTTAGCCGCCGATTGAGGCGGTTTTTTTGTGCCTGGTGAACTGTTAAACGTAAAGAAATAAAGAATTAAAGAAAATAACACTTGCAAGTTAGGACGAAAAGTCCTAATATTTATCTCGAAGGCCGGGCAAGGTGCCAAGGCCATAACCGAGAGAAATCACGATGACTAACAATCAAATCATTGCAAAAACCATTCTTGAACAACTAGGCGGCGGTCGTTTCATGGCTATGACTGGCGCTAAAAACATGGTTGCTATCGAGAACGGCCTCCAGTTCGACTTACCTCGCACCCGTCACTATGTGAAAGACGGAATTAATAAGGTTCAGGTAGTGCTGAACCCGTCAGACACTTACACCGTTCTCGGTCTTAAGTGGATGCCTCGCAAGTATGAGTTTAAAGAGCTGGCCAACCAATCAGGCGTTTATGGCGATACCTTGCAAGCAGTCTTTACTGACATTACCGGATTAGATACCCGCTTGTTTTAATTGATACGGGCCGCCCTTGCGGCGGCCTTTGGAGCGGTGGCCATGAGAAAGGAAGCGTTTCACATCGAGTTAAGTAAGGGATGGGAACAGCCGATTTCACTAGCGGAGTTTAACCGGCTTTGTGATCTGGTTGTGGCTGATGTACCCATCTTATCCACTCAAAAGGTGGATAAGTGCAAAGAACAAATAAAGAGTAATCGCCAGCCCTATGATTGCTAGTTATTATTCACTCTTGAGGTGATTAAGAAATGAAGAAAACCCGATTTTCGAAAAACCAGAATGACGCCCTTTTTATCCTGGCGCTTTTGGAAACCAAACAATTTACAGGGCCGATACCAGTGGCCAAAATGCGGACCATGATTTCCCAGTCTCGCGAGGGTGAGCTCGATGCATCGAATTTTAGAAAGGGGCTTCACGCCTTATCTGATAAGGGGTGCGTTGAACTGTCCCGCGCTAAAGATTTAAGTTTGGCCGCTACTCTTACTCGCCCCGGCCGTCACCAGGCCGCCAAGGTTTACCGAGAACGGACAGGCGAAGAACTGGACGTGATGCCCGTTGATGACGAGCAAGTGACCATTTTTGATTAAAGGTTGTGAAAAGACAAATGCAAAATGAAGAAGCTTTAAAAAAGCCGCCGTTCTCGATGGAAGCTGAACAATCCGTTTTAGGTGGGTTACTACTTGATAATGGCCGTTGGGATGATGTGTCCGACAAAGTGGCGGGGCCTGATTTTTATCTACGTTATCACCGCATTATTTTTGAGGTCGCCAGAAAGTTACTTGAAGGCGGTCAACCGCTTGATCTGGTTACGTTGTCAGAACTATTAGAAAAGCAAGGATCATTAGAAGATGTTGGCGGCTTTGCTTACTTGGCTGATTTGGCCAAGAACACGCCCAGCGCAGCAAACATAACCGCTTATGCTGACATCGTAAGAGAGAAAGCGGTGTTAAGGAATGTGATTTCGGTAGGTAATGAAATCGTCGCTTCGGCTTACGACTCAAAGGCCGCGACCTCGACGGACATTATCGACGAGTTAGAAAGTAAGGTCCTGGCGATCTCGAATCAGCATTCGGTGAGCGTCGATAGTATGCAAAGCGCGCGTTCGGTGTTAGAGAAAACCATCGACCGCATGGAAGAATTAAATAAAACCGCTATCGATGGCGTGACCGGCTTATCGACTGGTTTTATGGATTTAAATAAAAAAACTGCCGGCTTACAGAATTCCGATTTAATTATCGTCGCGGCTCGGCCCTCTCAAGGAAAAACAACGTTCGCCATGAACATATGTGAAAACGTGTCGATGGAGAATGATAAGCCTGTATTAATTTTTTCTTTGGAAATGCCGTCCGAACAATTAATGATGAGAATGCTATCGTCATTATCCCGTGTTGAGCTTTCCAAGATAAGAACGAGCCAGCTCGATGATGAAGATTGGGCGCGAATTGCTTCGGCTACTGGCCACTTAATGGAAAGGAACAATATTTTTATTGATGACCGTTCCGGCATTACTCCGACTGAACTCAGAGTTAAAGCGCGTCGTATGGCCCGCGAACATGGCGGCTTGTCGATGATTATGGTTGATTATCTTCAATTAATGCAGGTGCCAGGCTTGCAGAACAACAGAACGCTAGAAATTGCGGAGATAAGCCGGTCATTAAAAGCGTTAGCAAAAGAACTCAATGTCCCCGTGGTTGCGTTGTCCCAATTAAACCGAACGTTGGAAAACCGCCCAGATAAACGGCCAATAAATTCAGACTTGCGGGAATCCGGTTCCATTGAGCAAGACGCCGATCTCATCATGTTTATTTATCGTGATGAGGTGTATCACGAAGACAGCAAGGACAAAGGCACCGCGGAGATCATCATCGGTAAGCAAAGGAACGGCCCGATCGGAACGGTTAGGCTCACGTTCCAGGGGCAATACTCCCGCTTTGATAACTTTGCTGGTTCATCATTTGATGAATATTAAATCCTCTAGTCGGCCGCTAGAGGTCGATTAATAACACATAGTAAGGCTAGTATATGAATACGACATTTGAACAATCAATGCTGAAAGAGTACATCGAACAGCTAGAGAAGCAATTCCCGCAATACAGCAAGCTACAACAACAGAAAATCTTAGAGTCTGTTCGCTCACTTGTGGTTGAGCCTAAAACAATCTCAAACGCTCGACCACAGGAAGATGTTTTAGCCGATATTCGTGAACAGATAGAAGAAGACGGCCGCGCCGGCTTATTCTTCGCAACTGCATTTAGCAACTGGTATCGAAGAACAGAAACGCCGCGCGTGGCTCATCTACACGATTACGTGAACCTGGACTTTAACAACCGTCACCTGTTCATGGAAATGATGAGCTTGCGCGATTCGGGTCGTTTCGATGATGAGGCGCTATATCAATTTGAACAGTATTGCTTAGATAAGATGGGCGTAGAATAGAAAACTTGATCTTTTGGCGGTTTCGACGCAAATCGGCCGCCAAATCATCCGGCCAAATTTCCAGCCGAAAACCTCGCCAAATTGAAACAAATTTACAACATCAAAAATCACACCTCGATCACTGCTTAACCGTCAATTTTGGCGGCTTGGTGCGTTCAATCCGCCAAAACTGGCGTAATGCTATCTAAAATCAGCTATTTAACATAATGGGCATAATGACTACCGAATTTGTGCCGCGTGGATTTCGTTTTCGCGGTGATCTTCTCGACCAGGCCCAGCCGGATCGGATACCCTGAAAAACTCCATAATCATTAAAAGGTTAAATAATGCGTAAATTGTCCTTGTTGGCGGTTGCGGCCGTCGTTGGCTTGGTTGGGTGCAGTGACCCAAATTCAGAATGGCTTAATAAGGGGTATTCGGTCGGGCTTGACCGTAAAGGCTGGACCGAAGCGGATCAGCCGACCCAGCTCGGGACGGCTGGTCATTGGTTGAAGTCGCTCCAGGATAAGGGGTTCTTAAATGCTGCTGACCTTACCGAAGGCGAAGCGCTAAAAGAAAATGCCACCGTTTTAATGGGGTGCATTAATTCGGCTTTGCCAGTTAGCAATGGTGAGATTAATTACCTGGTCGCTGATTGTGTAAAATTGAACGGTTGGTCGAAGGGTTAATTCGGCCGCGTTCGTGGTTTATGGGGCGGCTTGATTCCAAAAACGCCGCCTTTGTCATTTCCTGTGATACGTGTCTGATTTACTATGTGACAAAATTAAGCGGCGTGACGCGTCACGCTAACAGGGAATAAGAATAATATGAAATATGGCTATGCGGTTCGTGATAATGATTTAGCTATGCAGCTAAAGGCTTTAAATGATTTCGGTTGTGATGACATCCGGTTCGGTGATGATCTTCCCCTGGTTATCGATAAACTAAAACAGGGTGATGTGGTTGCGGTTTGGCGTTTGGATAAGCTGGCGAATAATGTGGCTGCGGTCGAGCGAGTGATCGAGGATGTTCATCGCGCCGGCGCGTCGGTCGAGCTGTTGTTCGAAAGGTTGAATTCTGGTTCAGATTATAAAGAGGTGTTAAGCCAACTGATCGGTGTTATGAAAGAAATCGAAAAATTATAGTTATTCTGATGTTTTGTCTCTGTAGATCATCATGAGCAGGGATACTAGTACCGTTCTCACTTCTGGCGGTAGCGTTCTTGCTGCCGCTGCAACGTCCCAGGGCGTGGTTTTGTCTAGGCCCAACATATCGAGAGAAATATCGAGATCCGTTGTCTTGAGTTTTTCGATCAAGATTCGATAGTGTGACATTTTCATTTCGGTTTCGCCCCGTTCGATACGCTGATAGGTTTTTAGCGATACCCCTATCATGTCGGCGGTTTGTAGCTGAGTGAGTCCCGCCGCCTCCCTGCGCTCCTTTATTGCGTGGATTAGTGGTTCATGTGACATCGATTCCCCTCCTGATTATTTAGACCTACGTCTCATTCGATAGGACTATTTTTGTCGTTTATCAGTAAGTATAGGACTGTTTCTTCCATTGCTGTTTACAGCATGTATGCGTAACTGCATATTCTACTGGTCGCACCAATGATAGTGATGACAAAACATATATTGCAGTTGGAAAGGTATGTTTTTAAATGGAAAGGAAAAAAACGATAATCAGCAAAAAGCTGAATCAAATGGCGGCTCTGTTAGAAGTAATGGAGGATCTAACCAATACGGGCGACTGTGTCGTTCATGAAATGTCTTGTGCGACGGCTTTACTCAAAGGCTTAAGGATTGATGTCGCGGCACTGGTCGAGAATGGAGAGTAAGGAAAAGCCCCGGTTTCGGGGCTTCTTTTTAGAACAGTGATTCCTGACGCGGCTCTAACGGTTCGGGCCGCTTCGGGCAGGGATGGACATCGATGTCGGTGTCTTGGGTGTATAAGTGGCACTTCTCATTCCAAAATACCTCCGCGTTGTTCCTGGTACATTGGCCATAACGTTGTTTTCTCGGATCAATGCTGAAACCGTAGTTATCCACCTTTGGCGCGAACTGGTCGTGTTTCCAGCCTGTTTGCTTGTAGTGCTGACAACTAAAGCACGTATCGGGTAGGCTCATCCTGGCTATGTTCATGAATGGCCCCCTTGCCTCGCTAGTTCCTGGTAACACAATTTTGCGATAGCCTCGCCCATAAATTCGGGCTTATCTTTCAGGTACTCGATCACCTGGTCGGCTGGTTGATACATAAGGTCACATAGACGCATAGCGCCCGAGAGGGTATTATTAGCTTGCAACATGATTAAATCCCATTGGTTGTGTTGTTGATGCCGGCGGTTGTAGGGGTGAGATACTTCAACCGTCCGGCGTTCCCTTCTGACGGATTACCCGCCGTGATGTTCTTTCCAGAACTCGAACATTTTCTTGAATTGGTCAATTTGAGAAATGTCGTTCGTTACACAGTAGACTTTCCACTCTTTTACGAACTCTTTATCAGGTTTGAAGTTAAGCGGAGCTGTTTCTCCCTTTTTGCTGTTCTCTTGGCCATTTGGTGGTGTGTTACCTGTTGGCGGCTTGCCTTTTGGGTTAGCTTTGGGTTTTTTAGGTGCTTCTAATGCCATCCTGAAAGCCTCTTTAAATCTTTAATTCATTAATTCGTTAAGTCTATCGATGATTGCCTGAGTCATTCGCTCGGCTGATTCTCTCGGGCCTTTGAACTTGCACTCAATAGCAGCAAGGCCCTGATCGTGCGCGCCGCGAATAGACGGTTTTTCCGGTAGTGGGTGCGGTACGGTGAAGTATGGAGTTTGATCCATGTAGTCGATAGCGTATTGGAGTTCGGCATCGCTGCCAGTGGTTCGGCAGAACACGAAAACAATTTTGCTTCGGTCTACACCATTTTTAACTAGGTCGTTGGCCAGAATGACGCAAGGCTCCATATCGTCTAAGCCTAGCCCTGTTGGAATGACAACCAGGTCAGACACTAGCGCAACCTCAAGCGTTGCACGGTTAGCCATTGGAGCGCCATCGAAGATAAACAAGTCGTAGTTATCCGCTTGCTTTAGAGCCTGGCTGGCACTGCCGAAAATCTCTACAGCGACAACCGGTTCGACTCCGGCCGCAAGGCGGCGTTTATGCCAGGTGAAGCTGGTTGATTGATTGACATCGAGGTCGGCGATTTTTACATCCCAGCCAAAGCCCGCGTGAGCCGCTGCCAGGTTGCGGCAATTAGTGGATTTACCCACGCCACCCTTTTGTTGTACTACTGCGATTTTGTATCCCATTGGTTGTTATCCCTTTCGTTAATTAAATAATTCTTTAACGCGTGATGAGATAATAGGACGAAAAGTCCTGAATGTAAATAAGAAAGAATTAAATAATTAAAGAAATAAAGAAAGAAAGCGGGACGGGCCCGCTTTTGAGGTGGGTTAGTAGGGTTCGACGTCTTGCGGCTGCATTGAGCCTTTATTGCATTCCTGACAAGTGGCTCCGATTTCGGAGACCGTAAACCAGTTGCCACAATCTGGGTTATCACATTGGCAGTAATGGCCATCATCTTCGGCCCAGTAACATTCAACTATCCCGGCTTCTACTAACTCGATCACTCCGCCCTGGTTACATTGTCTGCACGTAACGACATCACCTTCGTTTAATAGGTCAGGGTTCGCGCTGTTTGTTTCAACATTGTGCGGCCCTTCGTGATTACATCGAGGGCAAGCACTAAGCCAGTTAACTTTTAATGGTTCCATGTGTTGATCCTTAGTTATCATATTTGCGAAAAACAGCCCAAGCCCCTGGTGAAACTTCGTTATTGAATACGTTCACTGACTCTTGAGTTTTTAGTGTCATAGCTCGCGTTGACCTGAAAGGGTGTCGAAGTTCGACGACTACAACATCATTAAGAACCGCCGCCCCTTCAGCCATATAGAACCCTTTGGCTTCCATTCCATCTATTACTTTCTGAGATACAAGCATCGCAATTTACCCCTTACTTTGCTTTTAACTTGGCCATGAGCTTTTCCAGCTCTGCGTGTGGACCTTCTTGGTCGGTTTCCCACGGGAACTCTGAACAAATATTGCCAAGTGTGGTGTTGATGCCTATCCATTGTCTGATGGTCATTCCGCCCAGCGCTTCACATTGCTTATCTTTATCATTAATTTCAGTGCGAAAGGCGTCATTGTCACCACTGGCATCGATACCAAGTTCATTGATTGCCAATTGCAACTCAAACATAGACACGAATGCATTCACCGCTCGTTCAAAGCCACCAACAAGGCGGCGACCTGACGGAACATGAGACACTTCAAATTGACCAAACACGCACATCGTGACCGCCAGATAAGGAGTATCGTTACAATGGTTGCTTGCAGGCACAAAAACCAAGCCTTTCTCGGTTGGCACTTCGATATTTCTTTGTGACATTAATTTTTCCCTTAAGCCGCTTGTTTTAGATAGGTATCTACGTTTTGGTGAATGACTTCGAACTCGATAACCCACACAAGATCACCGGGTTCGCATTGGCCGTAAATCTTGCGCCAGGTGTGCCGAAACTGTGGGAAGCTGCCAAACCCTTCACTGCTTATCTGTTCGTGGTCTTGGCGTAGCTCTTTCATTGTTTCTATTCGCACATCGGTAACTTTCAAAGTTAGCCGGCTGGCCCAACGTGGCATGTGGATCGATGGCGTCCATTTTATTTCTGCCAGGCTCGGCACGTTCTCATAGTGTGCCGGTACGTGTTCCGGGTAATTTGCTTTATACAAGGTAAGTTCTGGTGCGTTAGCTCCAGCGTCCGCCCAGGTTTCGCGAACATAAATTAAATCACCGACATTAGCCGGACAGCCCGCCTTAACGGGCCGTTTTATTATGTTGTTCATTGTCTCGCGGTGATTTGAACCAATGCCATGAGCATAACCATTAAAAACAAAGCCCATACGGTCCGAGTAGGTCACGCCTTTAGCTGGGCGTCGGGTAACGGTCTTTCGACCGTTAACCAAGGCTTTTACCATGTCAGTATTAAAAATCATTGGAATAGTTTTCATCGGTGCCGTTCCTTATGCTGCTTTGCTGTTTAAGTCGGTTTGTGCCAGGTCGCGTGGGGTGACATTGCCGTCCTGGGTAACGTTGACATTGAATAGCCAGTCCTCGGCGAACTGTTGCACGTCTTTCGGGATCCGGACGCCACCGGCTGGCGCTTTGTGGGTAACAATGGCGTTATTGTCCATGTCGTAAGAAATCAGGCGCGCGGTGCCGGATTGGTGCATGTGTAACAGGGCACGGCTTTGATGAGTCTCGCCGGTTTCGGCGTTCTGAGAGGTGATCACCTGTGGCCATAAAATCAAATGGTGGTCGTCTTTGTGGAATAGGCCGGTGAAGTCCATGTTTTGCTTTTCCAGCTTAAGCTGTTTGATTTTCTCGAACGCCTGGTTCTGCTGAACCTTCAAACCTTGGATTTCCTGGCGGTACTGTTTGGCCTCACGTTCCAGGCGCGCGTTCTTTGTGTCTTTCTCTTTGCTTTTCTCTTTGATGCGCTTGATCTGTTCGCGGAGTTTCTTCGGATTGTCGCCGCCTTTGACTTCGTTAAGCTGGCGCTGGAGTTCTTTCGCACGGTTGCGGGACATTTCCAGCTCACGGTTTAACGCCTGGTTGTCTTTCTCCAGCTTCATTTTGGCGTGGGCGACTTTCTCGGCGGTTAATAGAATGCCTTTCAATTCTTCCAGTTCGTCCTGGAGATCGCCGATCTCTTTTTCCATATCCACGATTTGATTGGCATAACCTTCGGCGCGGTTCTTATGGTGGTGATAGTCTTCCAGTTTGGCGTTTAGGTGGTTGATGGTTTCCGCCATGCGGTCGGAGTCCTTAATCATGTCATTGAATTGACCGATAAAGGCTTCGAGGGTGTCAGCGGCGTGGTTGTTGAGTTCAAGCGGTTGTAATTGGTCCATTTGGTGAGTCTCTTTAATTCGTTATTTCTTTAATTCTTTACGTCTGGCATTGACGCGGTCGATTTCACAAGCACGGCACCAACCGAGAAAACCGTCCGGGTTGTTGCGGCAGTTGTGCCAAAACTCGGAGGCGATAGGGAAAAATTGACGGCAGCGCGAGCAACGTTTCTCGATGCAGTCTTCACCGAGTCGAACCGTGCCTCGACGTGACCGGCTTTCGAACAGTGATGCCGGGATAAACTGCTTCGGTGGGTAAATGTGTTGTATGACGTCAGAGGGCGGGATCTCGAATTTATCGCCGATGGTGTCGAGGTCCATGCCATCCAGTAACAACGCGCTCATTAAACTCACGTCATGTTGGGTTATCGCGTCCATGTGTCCCCCTTACGCCGCCAGTTCGGCCTGTTGTTTCTCGGCCATCCATGTCTGGCCTTTTTCCATGAGTTCAATTTTTGTGACCGGTTGATGGAGCGTCGGCCCACAATAGAACGCTGGAAAGATGATCAAGCACATTGGTTTATTGAGCGGGTCTTTCATGATCTCGCCGGTTTCCGCGTTGACGAACTCGATACGACCCGAGGCCCACTTTTTAACGGTGGTGCCTTTGCGGCTTTTTGGTCCCGATTTATAGGTGTGGTCGTAGTAATAGCCGGTAATGTGGCGAATGATGCAGGGCTCACCCTCTGGCCACCATTCGCCGGAACAGTCGTTCGGCACTAAAAATACGGTGGTAAAGCCTTTTTGTTGCTCCTGGCGGGCATGTTGCACCCAAGGCAAAATGTTGCTGTAAGGCGGGTTAAGCCATCCGGTCGCGTTCGCCTGGGGTGGCACACTGGCCAGCCAGTCCTGAGACAGTGAGTCGGTTTCTGGGGTGAAGTACACCGCGCACTTAGCCGATTTGTCGGTCGCGGCGAGGTCAATGCCGAATTGGAACTCGGCATCGAGCGCGGCAAACAGCCACGGCACCGTGGACGTTTGATCGCGGTATTCTTCATTGGTTTTACTGCGTTGTTGATGATTTCTTCCCATTGGTTGTGTTCCTGTTGTTAGCAAGTGGCTTCATTACGGCCGCCGCGAACGGTGCGGCTGTATTCGTTTCGGGTGCGTGTTCTTAGGCGTAATGCCTGGTCATCGAGGTCGGCCACAATGGAGAAACAAAGGACCAAACACATCACGCGTAAAATGCCCAATTCAAACGCACGGGTGATCATGTGCATGGGCGACTTGGCGCGGAGCTTGAGCCGGATGTCTTGCTCGATGAGCTTCATTTCCGGCGGGGTGAGATCAAGTTCTTTGCCGAGTTGTGAAGGGCGTTTCCCTTCGGCGTGGCCTTTTAAGACGGCCAGTTCATCCAGATTTAGCCCCATCCCTGGGACCAGTTCGAGACTACTCACGGGATTTGTCCTCCAGTTGGATGTTATCGATTTGGGCGACCAGCTTGTCGAACGTGGTTTGTACCTGGTTAACCTGAAAATACGCCGCATTGATCAGCGCGTGGGTTTCATCGTCCAGATTGCCATCGAGTGCTTTTTCCAAAAGACACGCCGTCGCCAGTAAGTCGGCGGTCGCCGATTGGACGGTTTGTTTTTGCTGCCGCTGTACGATGCGCAGTTCGGTCGGTGTGTTGACGTGGATCAACGATAGTTCGCCGTGCATGGTAATTCCTTAGACGTTGTTCGTTTTGCTGTATCGTTGTTATTTGTTACTGCAAAATGTTGTTAATGGTGCCGTAAAAAAACGCGACAAGGCCGCGCTTTTAAAGCGTGTGTTACTGATCTAGATTCCAGCATCCTTTGAAGACGTACTTGCCGATCACGGTCAGTTTGCTGGCGAAGTCTTCTTCACTAAATTGCTGTGTTGGGGCGTGGCGTTCGTCGTCGGCGTAGACGCTGTAACCGGACCCAATGTCGCGCCGCACATAGCGAACATACAGGTCGCCGTGTTGGGTTTGCAAGGCATAGATACCCGCGCCGGTGATCTCGTTGGCGCCTTTATCGATGAGCAGCAAATCGCCGCGCTTAAATTCTTTGTGCATCGCGTCGTCAGGGGCGGTGATGAGCTTTAAGTTATGCTCACTCAGGCCGTGGCGTTTTAACGCTTCGACGTTGAACGCGAGTTCGTCATCTTTGCCGCCTTGCTCCTGGTTGACGTTGGCCACCACGTATTTATTGGTTTCGACCCCGATCCCAGGCTCGTTTGACCAACCGGATAAGTATTGCGGCGTAGTGTCGAGCACTTTGGCCAAATACGGATACATTTCGACGCCTGGGCTACGTTGAGCACATTCCCAGTTCTGCCACCGCCCGGTACTGATGTTCTCAGGGGCAACGCGGGTCGCCGCTTCGGCGGCTTCCCGAGCGGTCCAATTCTTTAAAAGTCGGCGCTCTCTTAATCGGTCGCCGATGATTTCTTTTATGTCTGATTTCATTCTTTGCACCCTGTCTGATGGGCTTTTTTGTTACCTGGTTAACGTTTTAGTGATTTCTTTAATTCGTTAATCACGGCTTTCGTAGCTTTATATTACCACAAAATACCACATTTTGCGGAAAATGCCACGCCTTGATCATTGTCTTAACAACGTTTTGTTGTTAATCTGTATCGCAAATCGCGGAAAGGACAACTAAATGAGGTTTCAAGACTGGATCAAATCGAAGGGTTTCGGCGGGCAAACCTGGCTGGCCCAGATGATGGGGGTCAGTCCGAAGACGGTGAACGAGTGGGTTCACTTTCGCCGTTCGCCAAAACCTCAAAGCAGAAACAAGATCCGACGCATCTCTGGCGGGAAAGTCGATTTCAGTCTGTTCGATCTGGAGTACGAGCAAGCGCAAGCAGAGAGGGCAGCATGATTGTAATGGCGTTATTAGGCGGCACAGAGGATGACGGCGAGGCGGCATACCTCGCGTTGGTGAATGAACTCGGCGCGGGTCGGGTTCGTCGGTTGTATTTGGGCTATTTGCCTGATCCGGCTGAACGGGCACGTCGTCTTCGTCTGGAGCTGTCGGGCCGTTGGCCGGATGACATTGTCACCTTGGTCATTGGCAGTAATAGCGCCGAAGAACTGCAAGCACTGCGCCGGTTGGGGGCGTTCGTGTGTCACCAATACGGGTCGCTGACCGAGTTTTACGACCGTCTCGACATCAAGCATCACGATTTGATGGTCAGTGAGGCCGAGAATGCTCCGGCGCACGTGTTGAGCGCGGTCGAAGCCTGGTCGGAATGTTACGTCCGCAAGCTGGATCGCCGCCGTAAGTTGCGAAACCAGAAAAAGAGGGCGGTGGCATGAACATGACCCGCGGGGCTGTGATGCTCGGTCAGAAAGCCAGTTTTCGCCGTTTCTTGTCGGATCTGATGGGGATTGCTGTCAGGGATGAGAAAGACGCGGCCAACGCGGTGAGAACGTTCTGTGATGTCCATTCCCGCCGTGAATTAAACACTAACCACCAAGCAGCGGACCGCTATCGGGCGCTCGTTCGCTTGTTCAATCGTTGGATGAACAACGAACCATTGGATCAGGAGAGTCACCCATGAGTGCAATGAACCGTTTTGCGGCAACCAGTGAGCAGAATGCCGAGGACCAATTAAAAGCCCTGTATGGCGCTAAACCCGTCAGAACGGGATCAACCATTGCCCACCGTATGACCTGGTTTGTCAAAAACCGCCAGGTCACGATGGCGCGCCGCAGTACCCATAAGAACGGACGCGGTGAAGCGATGTTCATCGTCGAAGTGAAGTAAGGCGAGTTAATGGCTAACTGGGATGAAATATTCGACCAATGGGCGCGCTGGGTTCACCAGGGCGCACTGGTGCCCGGTGGCCAATCTGTTTTGGGCAAGCTGATCGAGTGTCAAGGGGTGTTCGGCGGCGGTGGCGGTGGTGGCCCTGTTTTAGATTGCATCGAGGCCGATGTTGAGGCGGCGGTGTTACGTTTGGCGGCAGAAGATCAGGCAGCTGCAACCACCTTTCGCATGGAGTACGGGGCCGTTGGCAACATGAACGACGATACCCAGCTTAAACGGGCGCTCCGAGTCGGGATCAGCTTGCCCACCTATAAGCGCCGCTTGAAGAAAGCGCGCGATTACGTGATCAAGGCATTAACCAAGAAAAGGACCCAAGGCAATGTATAGAACCTCTGATGAACGTCATCTTTTGAACCACAAACAGCGTGACCAGTCTCGCACCATTCCCATCGTGAAAGTGAACCCGGGCAAGGTCCAGTGTCGCCGCCGTATCGAGGACATTCTCGAACAGCGTCGCCTTGATGCTGAATTTGAACTGTAAAGAATTAATGAATTAAAGAAATTGAGAGAGCTTATCTTATTGGGTGTCACCCTCCCGGCCGTTTATGGTCTGTTTGGTTGGTTGGCACCCTAAGCCGGGGCCAGTATGAAAACCAAAGTCATCACCTTTTCAGAGCGAAACATCAAAGCCGAGCAATCTGGAGCCGTGCGAACCTTGCGTGATCCGGCGTTTCCGCTGCGCTTTCGCTTTCACCAGAATCGTGAAACGGGATCTTGGTATGTGGTGCGCCGTGACCGTTGGTATCTGCTGGGTTATTGGCCTGTGTTGACCGTCCAGGCGGTGAAGAAAGTCTTACCTGAAAAGCTGGCTTTGTTGGCCGTGAACGTCAACAGCAACCTGTTACACACCGATTTCGAGAGCGTGGGCGATGTGCTGAACTGGTATCAGGGGCGCATCGAGAAAGACGCGCACCGCTCTAAAACCCGCAAAGCGACCATCAAAAGCGCGATCAAGTGTCATCTACAGCCGCACCTGGGCGACTTGGCCATCGATGCGCTAACCCGTCAGGTCCTCGATGATGCGCTGATCTGGCCGCTGCAAGAACACCATTCATTGGCGACCGTTAAATCGGTCATGGCGGTACTGAAACAAGCCTTTAAGCAAGCCGAAAAGTTGGGCCGTATCGAGTCCAACCCCCTCGCGGGCGTGGTGTTTTCTGACTTCATTTCGGTATCGATTAAAGAGAAAGACGGCCGTTTGTTTGCGACCGACATGCAAAACCTGTTTGACCGCCTCCTAGAGTGTGACCGTGTCACGCAATGTTTGATCGTGATGCTACTCGGACACGGCACTCGGATCACAGAAACCCTGTTCGCCAAGTGGAGCCACATCGATTTAACCGATGCCTATTGGCGTATTCCGATGGGCGATACCAAAACCAATGAATGGCACAAACTGCCGCTCACAAAGCAAATGGTCGCGTTCCTGAGTCAGTACCGCACCTGGCAAACCAAGAAAGGCTATCGCGGGGTGTTTCTGTTTCCGGGTCATGGCCACGCCAAGCCAATCAGTTACAGCACATCAAGAAAACTCCTTAAGCAAGTGAGTGAGGGGAACTGGAGTGCGCACGACTGCCGTAAGGCGCTGAAAACCATCATGACCGACGCATTAAGCATCAATGACGCGGTGAGTGAACGCATTCTCAACCACGCAATGGACAGCATTCGCAAAGCCTATGATCAGGCGCTGTATGACCAACCGATGCGTGAGGCGCTGGCGCAATATCACACCTGGCTCGACGCCCGAGGATTTCAAGCATTGCGCACCGAGACAGAGACGAGATCGACAGGATCATTCAACCACGACCAGTTAAGCGACTGCGCGGCCTGAGCCACAAAAGCAGCCATCTATCACAGGGGAATAAACAACATGGAAAAAATCATTCAAATATCAAGCGTCGCGCTGGCGGTATCGTTGGCGATTTATGACAAGCGAGTCGCAGGGATTAGCGTTGATAGTCCTTTGTATAACAAGGAGTTAGACAGACTCAGCAGCATGACCACGCCGAGCGTGATGACGAAAAAACCGGGGACCCTGGGCGTTTGAAAGTCAACCACGGGTGCGAGGCCCGCGGTATTTGGGAAATTTTCGGATCTCCTATGCGCCGTCAGCACTCTCGCCAGATCCCTGACGAATCGCAGATCCCGCAAGGGCTAAGCGGTGCCGAAACGATCCTTTTTTAGTGAGATGAATGCCGATGCGATACATGAACATCACCCAGATAGCCATCACTTTCGACCTGAGTCGCGACACGGTACGAAAGCGGCTTCGAGCGGCGAACGTCAGCTCGGCCATGAAGGGGAAGAAGCGCGAAGATCTGTATGACATGGCCCAGGTGGGCCCTGCTTTGTTTAGTTAGTTATTTAATCACCCGCAAGGTGAATAAGGATTTGAAAACATGCCGTTATTAAAACAGGACATCCGTTCGTCAGCTCGAACCGGTAAAACCACGATGCTTTTGGCTTTGGCTGCGGGTTACTACGCGCGAGATATTCCAGGTGTGATCGTGACGCGAAGTCAGGAAGCGGTAAGAGAATTTAAAAAGCGTTACGCGTCACCCTTTGATGTGTGGGGACCAAATGATTTGAACCTTTATCTTCGCCGGTTAGGGAGCGCGACGCCTAATTATCGCGTGTTCCTGCTAGATGATGCGGATCTGATGTCGAGCGGTGAGGGGCATCCCGCGGACCTGTTGGAGCACCGATTTAACCGTTCCGACGATTATGTCGTGGTGCTGTCTTTCATCACTGGCGAGCAAACCAAACCGTCGGTTCTGATGTCCCGAGAAAACCCGAACGGCTGGAAACTGGAATCGCTCACCGAAAAGCTACGCGAAGAAATCAATCGTAAGTCACTGAACATTGCGTCTGACCCGTCAGTCGAAGCGCAACTCGTCACGAATAACAACTTTCAGATCATCGGGCTATTGATGCAAATCGAAGCCTTGCAGCGTGAATCAATGGTCATTATGTCGCAGATTGGCCCCGACCAGGGACCGACTGGCCGCGCGCGTTTGGGTAACAAGGAAAAATAGGAAGGTGCTACATGCTAATTGGTAATTGGAAACAAGCTTATAAGTTGTGGAGTGTTCAGTGTGCGCTGGCGATCGCTCTGGTTAACGTGCTTTTGGCGGCTCTGCCATCGCTTCAGGATTATATGAGCGTTACGGTTTACGCGGTGGTGAATGCTGCCCTTGCTGGAGGTGTAGCGGTGTTACGTGTGCTTTCTCAAGTGCCTGTCGAACAGTTGAAGGCTAAGGCGGGTGAATGATGGAGCAGATCATCGATGCAATCAAAAAACGCGCTTGGGGGTCAGTGGTGTTATCGCTGAAATCCATTCTTTTCACCTTATTGGTTTGGTTGATTAACAGTGCAATAAGCATGGTGAAAATCATGTTTGTTCTTTACCTGTGCGGTTTTGCGGTTGGTTTTGGTGGTTGGGCTGGGTTGAACTCTGCGATTGAGTTTGAAGCCTTTATCCACTCGTTCTGGCCAGCGGGGTGATGCCGTGGCCAAGATGTCAGAACAAGACAAACTAGAGCGTAAGCGGGCGCAGGAACGCCGCCGTTCTAAACGGTATCGAGAGCGAAAGAAAGCGGAGAAAGCCAAGCAGGAAGAACAGCTCGGCGTGGCTAAAGTGGAATTGAGTTTTTCTTCTTCTGACCGTGATCGCCTTGATGTCATGCGTCAGGCCCGCGCCGTCGTTGGCGAACCGTATTCCAGGGAAGAATACATCGCCGAGTTGATCCAGCAAGACGAACAGCGATACCAGGAGCAAGTGGCCGCGCTGGGGTGTTGTGGAAAATGTAAGTCACCGTTACCGCAAGGCTGTGATGGTGTGTTCGATGGTGATAGCGATTGCTGGCGCACCCGTCAATATAGAGAGTTAATGTTATGAGATTAAGTCACAAACGAAAAATTGCACACAAAAAAGGCACTTACCAGCCGCGCCTGGTGAATCGAATCAAATTCCGTTGGCCACTGTTACAGCCAGGCGAAAAGGTGAGTCTGTTTGCCCGCGCTCGAACTGGGCTTTCTCAGGTCTTGCTGGATGAAACAATCGACGCTGCCATCTTCCCCAACAAGCCGCCTAAGATAGTGATGTCTTTTAATGCGAAAGCCTGTATCAAGGGGATTTCTTTAGCGGCCAAGCGTATGAAGGAGTTTTTTACTCCTAAGAAAGTGGCATCTAGTCAGAGCGTGACGAATCACGGCAACACATAAATGCAAGCGTGAGCCGTCACGCGGTTATTTTCTCGATTTGGGCTTTAGTGTGACAAAGTTCAAACAACCAAACGAAGATATAACAACTTAATGTTGTTTTTCCTGAGCTATTAGTTTATGGTTTTATATAACGTGGTTTTAGTGCGTCCAGAGGGCGGACTGAATCGCTCACCTAGCCAACTTTTATAAGCCCGCCAATTTCTTCGGTGGGCTTTTTTTATGCCTAAACCCCTCTCGAATAGTCACCTTTTTGGTGATGTCTGAATTTAGGTTTCAAAAACACCCTTCAAATCGCATGAGGCGAGAATGCTTAGTAAAAAACGATTGTGGTTTACTGCCATCGCAGGGGTGATCGCTGCTTTCTTTGCGTTTAAAGGTGATCGTCTTACTGCTTTTTTTGGTGGGGTTGCGGCTTTCTTTGGCGCTTTCTCAGTTAACGAACTGGGCGTCATAGTCGGCATCATCCTTGGTATCTGTTCTTTTGGTCTTACTTGGTATTACAAAGAAAAGAATCATCGACTGCTGGAATCGAAACTGAATCGACAAAGTTCAGTATCGGCCATTCTTGAACAGGATGATGCGTAATGAATAGAGTCAAAAAAATACTTTGCTCGGTGACGGCCGTCGCCGCGCTGATCACTGGCGGCGTTACGGTAAGTGATGCCGAATATCAGAATTCGGTTGGCCAGGTGGAAATCGCCGGTCAATCGCTGGGTGAACTCCGCGTCTCACCTCGGGCACTTGATCTGATTGGTAACGCCGAAGGGTGTCGCCGCGATCCTTATCGCTGCCCGTCTGGGCTTATTACCAATGGCGTCGGAAATACTCACGGTGTCATTAAAACCTCAGTTACCGACGAGCAAATCGCGAAAGACTGGGTTAAAAATATCCAGTCTGCTGAACGTTGTCTTTACGATTGGCGTGGTGATGCTGAGCTCTCACAAGGCCAAACCGATGCGTTTACCTCTTTTATTTTTAATACGGGATGTACCCGCTTTAGACATAACCGAGACGGTAGCGAAACGCGCATCGGTCATTTTGTTCGAACAGGTCAATACGATTTAGCTTGCCGCCAATTAAACCGATGGGTTTACGGTGGGGGCGTCAAATTGCCCGGTTTGGTGACACGCCGCCAGAAAGAAACGGACATGTGTCTTTCAACGGATGGTTAACGGGTGCCCTATGGTGGTAACAAAAATTCGTATGCTCCTGGCGGTTGGCGTTTTAGCCGCCGGGGCTGTTTTGCTGTGGCGGCTGGATACAGTCACCGACGAACGCGACCAGGCAAATGTTCGCGTTGGCCAGCTAGAGCAAAGCAACAATCAATTAATCGCAGATCTGGC